>JAATFH010000405.1 GCA_015655315.1 Terriglobales bacterium | reverse complement strand
GACCCGGAGACACCCGGCCTGATGCGCAACCTCGGCACTGCCGCCTTCCGCCTGGAAAACTATGCGGAGAGCGCCCGCGCGCTCACACCCGTCGTCGCGCAGGAACCGAATGATCAGCGCACGCGCCTGATGCTGGCCATGTCTCTCTTCAGTCTGGAAAAGTTTGCCGAGGCAGCGCAGAACTTCGCACACATCGGCGACCTCGCCATGCAGGACCCGCGCACTGCCTACGCCTGGGCCTATGCGCTCGCGCACGTCAACCAGCAACAGCGCACCAACGAGATCGCCGATGACCTCGCCGCACGCGATCTGCCCCCGGACATTCACCTGCTCGTCTGCAAGCTCTACACCACCACGGAAAACTATGAGCACGCCCTTCCCTGCCTCAGGAATATCACGGCGCAAAACCCATCCATGCCCGATGTGCATTACGAGACGGGAGCCACGCTGGTCCACATGGCCCGCTCCGCCGAGGCTATCCCAGAGCTGCAGGCCGAACTCGCACTCGATCCGCAGGATGTCGATGCCAGATACTATCTCGCCTATGCGCTGCTTGAAACTTCGCATCGGGACGAGGCGATTCAGACCCTGCAGGCAGTCATCGCGGAGCAGCCAAGGTACTCACTGGCGCAATATCAATTGGGAAAGGCGATGCTCGAAGACGGAAAAATTCCTGAAGCAATTACGCATCTCGAAGCCGCTGTAAAACTCGACCCAGGCTCCGACTTCATGCACTACCAGCTGCAGGCCGCCTACCGCCGCGCCGGTCGCACAGACGACGCAAACCGGGAGCTTGAGCTCTACAAGCAACTCAAGGCCGGGCACCGCAGCACCGGCGCTGCCCACGAAACTTCCGGCCCATGAGCAACGAGCAAAGACTCGTGTCTACTCAACGAGCACAGCAGGGTGCCCCATCCTGAGCGAAGCGAAGGGTGGAACAACCTTCATCACCGCGAAATTCACTCAGCCCGTAACGCAACCATCGGATCAACCTGCGCCGCGCGCCATGCCGGAGCGAGCGCGGCAACAGCAGCCGTCGTCAGCAACAATACGGTAGCCAGAGATAAACTCACCGGATCAACTGCTCGCACGCCCACCAGCATGCTCGTAATCAGCCGCGTGAGCGCAACACTTAGAATGCATCCCAATGCAATTCCCCAGCAGGCCAGCTTCGCCGCATGCCACAGAATCATGCGCAGAATCTCCTTCTTCTCCGCGCCAAAAGCCATGCGCACGCCGATCTCGAAGGTGCGCTGCGCCACCGAATACGCCATCGTGCCGTAAACTCCCAGCATCGCCAACACCAGCCCTACCCCGGCAAAAGAAGAAAGCAGGACCGAGCGGAAACGCTCTGTCGCAATCGACTCGCCGACCATCGTATCCATGGTCGTGAACTTGGTGGCAATCTGTGAATTCGTTTGCAGGATCTCCGCCTGTACCGCGTTCATCAGCGTCAGCGGCGCGACTTTCGTCCGCAGGACAATGTGAATCTCGGTAGCGTAAAACGGATGCTGGGCCAGTGGCATATAAAGTGTCGGCCCAGGCTTCGCTGCAGGCGAATCCTGCCGCACATCGCCTACCACGCCGACGACTGTCATCCACTTGTCCGAATCCAGACCGCATTGGATCAGCTTGCCGATCGGATTGGCATCGCCAAAGCTCTGCTTCGCCAGTGACTCGCTGATCACCGCGGCGAACTGCCCGTCATAGGTATCCTGCGAATTGAAATCGCGCCCCAGCCTCAGCGGAATCCCCATCGCCTGGAAATATCCCCCGCTCGCGACGCTGAAATCGGCGTAGGGTGGATGGTTGGGATCAACCGCAAGCCCACCTCTGACGTTGTAATACCCGTTGGACCCGTGGCTGCCCGTCGGCAGTCCCATGATGCCGCCCACATGCTCCACTCCGGGCAGCGCTGCCAGCTTCGCGAACAGCCCGTCGTATTGCCGTACTACTCTCTGGGCGTCGTCCTGCGTATGCGCTGGAGCATCGACGTCGACGACCAGCATCCGCGCTGTCTGGAACCCCAGATCGCGCTCCGTCAGCGTCATCAGTGTGCGCAGCAGAAGCCCCGCTCCCACCGCCAGCACAAACGTTGCTGCCACCTCCGCGACCACGAGGCCGTTCCGCAATACTGACGCGTGCCGCCCCGCCATACCGCGCGAACTGTCCTGCTTCAATGCCTCCGCCGGATCGACCTTCGCCGCCTTACGCGCTGGAATCAGCGAAGACGCGATCGTAGTGAGTAGAGAAAGCCCGAGCGTAAACGCGAGCACCCAGCCATTCAGGTGAATCTCAGCCGCGCGCGGAAGCTTTTCCGGCGCTATCGCGACCAGCAGCCGTACCGCCGGGACCGCCAGCGCAATTCCCAGCGCCGCTCCCGCAAATGAGAGCATCAGACTCTCCGCGATCACCAGCCGGCCCAGTTGCCAGCGCGACGAACCCAGCGCTGTCCGCACTGCCAGCTCGCGCTGCCGCTCAAGGGAGCGGCACGCCGGTGGGCTTGCTCACCACCTGCCAGGT
>JAATFH010000095.1 GCA_015655315.1 Terriglobales bacterium | reverse complement strand
GAGATTTTGCAGATCTCTACAATCCAGCTGCACCCCAAGCTACCGTCAGCGGGTCTATTAATCCTTGTGATGGGAATCCCGTTTACCCTGGTGAAACCTTCGATCCTTCAACACAACGTGTTGTAAACGGAACCCCGTGCCGGCTGCCCTTCGCGGGAAACAAGTTTACGGCCCCTGCGAGTACGGTGGCGGCGAATGTTCTCAAGTATATTCCGCCTCCAACGAACTCCAGCCTGATCAATAACTACTTCTTCGCAAGCTCGTTTCCGGTCAACAACACTACTTATACGATTCGCATTGACGCCAGTCCGTCGTCCCGGCACAAGATTTTTGGTTCCTACTCTACACGGGAAAACCTTCGTACCTGCTGTGCAACGGCAGCGCTTCCCTATCCTCAGGATTCAAGCGGCTGGCTTCAGGACTTCACGACTCATTTTGGCCGCGGCGGGTGGGACTTCATCATTTCACCAACCATTTTGAACCACTTCAATTTCGGATATAACCGCTCGAATAGTTCGAACTTTACCTTTGCGGCATTAAACAACATCGATTACGCGCAGCAACTGGGAATTGCCAATGCGCCGCCATCCAAGAACTTTCCCGGTATCGACTTCAACAGCAGGGATCAGTATCGCAACCTGGGCAATGGTTTAAATAATGATTGGATCGACAACGGATTTCGTTTCAACGACAGCCTGAACATTCAGAAGGGGCGCAACAATCTTAAATTCGGCGTAGACTTCCGCATTCAGCAGTTTTCACCGATCGGCTACCCGACTCCGAACCTGATCTTCGATCGCGCGCAGACGGCATCGGACCCGGCGAACTCGGAGTTTGACGGCAACAGCTTTGCCAGCCTTCTCCTCGGCCAGGTTTCAAGCGGCAATTTCTCGGGTTGCTGCGCGACTGGATTGAGTTCATATCAGCAGCGATGGACGTCGTTCTACTATGCGTTATTTGTACAGGACGACCTCAAGGTGAACGATAAGCTGACTTTGAATCTAGGTCTCCGCTGGGACGTGGACGTTCCTCGCACGGCAGCACACAACTTCACATCGAATTTCAGCCCTACCGCAATTGATCCGGAGTACAACATTCCCGGCGCACTTGTCTTCGCGAAAGCAGGCGGCAAGACGCGCTGGGTGGATACGTATTACAAAGATATCCAGCCTCGAGTGGGATTTGCGTTTACTCCGTTTCCGAGTGGCAAAACCGTGTTCCGTGGCGGAGCGGGCCTGGTCTCCGGTCCGCTGTTGTATGCCGACGATGGTGGTGGAATGAATGTCGGCTACAAGATTTTTCCCACCTTCACCAGCGGCGATGGCTTTTCGCCGTCGTTTCTGGCCGACAACGGCTATCCCGCTTACAACCTGCCGCCTAACCTCGATCCCGGTATCTTCAACGGCCAGCCCGTAACCAACTCTTATCTGCGGTCCTCGTTCGGCAAACCGTCCATGCTCTATGAGTGGAGCTTCCAGGTTCAGCAGCAGCTTGCGCAGGATCTGATCTTCGAAATCGGTTACCAGGGCAACAAGGCGCAAAACCTTCGTTCGTCCCTGGAGAACATCAATAATATCCCTCTGAGCGCCTTCAGCCTTGGCAATCAGCTCAATGCCAGCGTGGCTGGAAACACCGCGGGAGTAACGGCACCATTTCCAGGATTCTTTTCCCTGTGGGGCGCAGGAGCTCCAGTCAATCGCGCTATCCGCCCGTTTGCTCAGTATTCACAAATCGACTCGGGCTGCTGCCTGCAGAACTCGGGCATGTCAACGTACAACGCACTTCTTGTGTCTCTGATCCGGCGCTATCGCAACGGACTTTCTTTGCAGGTTTCCTATACCTGGGAAAAGAATCTAACCAATGCCGACAGCGCACAGCCGGGCGCAACCACCATTCAGAATCCTCTCGACGTTCACACATCGAAGGCGGTCTCAGATGAAGACCTGCCGCACACCTTTGTGATTGCGCCGCTGTATGAATTGCCATTCGGGAAGGGAAAGTCCTACCTTAACCATGGAGTTACCAGTTATATCGCAGGAGGCTGGGAGGTTGGCACCATCCAGCGGTACGAGTCCGGACAACCGATCTCATTCTGCTGTGCCACGGCGATTCCCGGCTGGGACAATCCCATCTCCTACAGACGGGATTCTGCGCAGTCCTTGAAGAGCGCGTCCTATCGTAACGGCAAAATTAACCCCTTCATTGCCGGAGAGAACACTTTCTTCAATCCTGCAGCCTTTATCGACCCCAATAATGTTGCGGTCCGCGGTACCGGAGCCTACACCTTTGGCAACGTGCCCAGGGTCACAGGGGAGGTAAGATCGCAGCACTACTACCAAGAGGACATAAGCGTGATGAAGACCACGCCAATCAGCGAAGGAGTGACGTTTATATTCAAAGCGGAGGCACTCAACGCCTTCAACCGGCATATGTTCGCTATTCCGGACATCAATCCAACAGACTCTTCTTTCGGACAGCCGAATGCGACCATCACCAATCCTAGAAACATACAGTTCACGGCTCGCATAAAATTCTGATCGGCGGGAGGAGTCGTGCCGTTTCTGCCACGACTCCTCCCAGCTATAAAAAATTCAAGAAGGCCGGCCCTCCGCAGAGGACTGCACCGGTCTCCATTTTCTCTATCCGATTCATTATGCGAATGAACAAATCATTGAATATGAAATTTTTCCGGTCTCTCGCGCTGTTCTACCTATCACTTTTGGGGTTTCCTCCTTCCTGGTCTCAGATAACGGAGTCGTCTACTGGGCCCGAGGAAAAGCCCGTCGTGATTCGAATCGGTCAGCCCGATAGACGGCAAGAGATTCCGGCTACTCTTTTTGGAAGCTTTCTAGAGCCGATCGGTCACTCCACTTATGGCGGCCTTTGGGCAAACGTAGTGGTAAATCCTTCCTTTGAAGAAGGACTCTGGTCTGCGGAAAATCTCGAGACCGAATGGAATTCCCGACCGGAACTTCGTAACGCAACATCGCTCGGTTTGCCGACCCCATGGGAGCCACTCTATCTTTCTGAGGGAAATCGCTACGCTCCGGTGCGTGGGGATGCGGCAAATTCGACGCAATCGATTCTTCTGATGTCGCTTCCGGACAAGGAGGTGGGCATACTGCAGCGGATATACCTCCCTGTTCATCGCGAGCTCAAGTACGATGGCAGCGTCTGGCTTAAGCGCGTGCAAGGGGACTGTACAGTCGATCTCTCTTTGCGTCGTCGTGCCCATCCAGAGGAAGTGCTGGCCACGAGTGTCGTCCATGCGCGATCCGACTCCTGGGCGAAGTACAGCTTTGACCTGCAGTTGAAGGCTGGAGAGGTAGCCCCGCTTGAACCGGTAGACCTGGTGCTCTCTCTTAAAGGCGATGCTCGTGTGCTGGTAGACAATATCGCGCTGAATCCTGATGACGCTGTGGATGGCATGGATCCAGACGTGCTGAGGCTGGCACGGGAACTTCACTCGCCGATCGTTCGATTTGGAGGCAACTTTACCTCGACGTACGATTGGCATGATGGCGTTGGGCCGTTGGAATCCCGCGTCAGCAAGCTGAACCTCGCGTGGGGAATACCGGAATACAACACCTTTGGCACGCTCGAATTCCTGCGCTTTTGCGAACTCATTCAGGCGAAGCCGCAAATTGCATTGAACCTGGGCACGGGCAGCCCTCTCGACGCCGCCGGGTGGGTCAGCTTCGTTAACGCACATTGGGGTGATCATCGCGGGGGCCTCACGTGGGAGCTGGGGAACGAACTTTGGGGGAGCTACCAGGTTGGTTATCCGGCTCCGACCCTTGCGGCAGCCACAACTCTGGCGAACAGTAAAGCGGTCCGCCAGGTTGATCCGAATGCCCGCCTGATTGCGACCGGAGGCGATGCAGGCGTGTTCCACGATTGGAATGCACAGCAGCTCGGCAATCCTGCAGGCACCTTCGATTACCTGTCCAGCCACTTCATCATGACCGAAGATGTGCTTCTTCCCGACGCGACAAACGAGTTCCGAACCATGGCATTGCTGGCTCTTCCATGGGGCCTGTCCGAGCGGATCCACGCGATGAAGCAACAGGCCATCGAAGTTCACCGACCTGAGGTGAAGTTTGCCTTTACCGAATGGTTGCTGGGTGCCAGAGATCCGCATGCTGTACCGAACTATGACAACATGGGAGGCGCCGTTTTTGCCGGCGGGTTCCTGAATGCGATGATGCGCAATTCGGATGCGGTGTCCATCGCCAACATGACGGGGATTCTTGAGTTCGGCGGGATATGGAAGAAGCGGGAACAGGTGTACGCGTCGCCTGCCTATTGGGTTCTGCGAACCTACGCGAACGCGAGACCGTACGCTTTACTCAAGGTTGATTCCACTTCACCAACCTACAACATTTCAAAAGGTATCCTGCAACTTCCGGATATTGTGGGTGCACCGTATCTCGATGTCGTGGCCGCCGAATCCGAAGACGGAAGCAAGCTGTTGCTGTTTTGCGTCAATCGGCATATTACCCGCCCTGAGTCAGCGATGATCGATCCTGGTTCCTTTAAGGTGGATGATGGGTCCGTTCGAGTGACGACTGTCGCCAGCGATAGCGTGCTTACTGCCAACGACGAGTACAACCCTGGTCGCGTGACTGCTGTGACTCGAACCGAGAGATTCACAGCCAGGCATCTTTACACTTTTCCGAATGCCAGTGTAACAGTGATTGAAATTCCGCTGAAGAAGTGACCTCACACAGTCACCGTGGAGGAATGCACTTTCCTGGTCCTATGCTGTGAACTAACTGAATTACGAGAAACGGGAAGCCGCTTCCTGCAGGTGAGTTAATCGACATGACTATCAATCGCCGCGAGTTTCTTTTTCTGGCATCCGGAGCAGCAGTCTTTCCGTCAATGCAATCCGCCGCAGAGGATGAGTATCAGCACCAATCCAGCCTCCCAGATCGGCTCGCCCGGTATCCACGCCGGCCGCAGATCCACCTTCTGCCGGCGGCGAACTGGATGAATGATCCTGATGGACCGATTCACTGGAACGGAAATTATCACATGTTCTACCAGTACAATCCCAACGGCGCTTACTGGGGTGACATGCACTGGGGACATGCGATCAGCGAGGATATGGTTCATTGGAAGCACCTTGAAGTAGCACTGTCTCCCACACCCGGTGGCGCCGACGCTGATGGCTGCTTTACGGGGACCGCTCAAGTGCAGAACGGCAAAGTTGTTCTGATGTACACAGGAGTTCATGCTGCATCACAAGACCAGGCCACCATCAAAGACGGTGCTCACAGCCTTCTTGAGAAACAGTGCCTTGCCATTTCGAATGATCCCGAACTTACCGTATGGAAGAAGGTTGATCAGCCTGTGATTGGAGCGCCTCCGCAGGGTCTGGAGGTGAATGGATTTCGTGATCCTTCACCGTGGCAGCTGGACGGAAGCTGGTATGCGGTGATCGGCTCTGGACTTGCGAACCAGGGAGGCGCGGTGCTCCTTTACCGCTCGCCAGATCTGCACTCGTGGGAGTTCATGCACGTCCTCGCCCGTCGCAATCGGCAAGACGCAAGCGCGTTTGACCCTTTCGATCCCTGGGAAGTATGGGAGTGCCCGGAGTTTTTCGCGCTGGGCAACTGGCATGTCCTAATCTATTCGACATCCTGGAAGAGCTACTGGCAAAGCGGGAAGCTCGACCTTAAGACCATGCAGTTCACGGCTGTGCGGGCGGGCATCCTCGACTACGGCACGTATTACGCGCCGAAGACTCAGCTTGACCCCTCAGGAAATCGAATTCTTTGGGGATGGATTCGAGAGACAAGGCCGTTGGAGGAATACAAAGCTGCGGGCTGGGCGGGCATGATGTCGTTGCCACGTGTTCTCTCGGTGAATGATGAAGGCGATCTGGGAGTGCACTTTGTTCCTCAGCTTAAGACGCTCCGGACCAAAGAGGAGCATGTGAAGCTGACCGCAAACGACGACGTGAACAAACGCCAGATTGAGTCGATTCGTGTCGAGAATTGTTGCGGCGAGATTCTGGTGGAAGCTCAAAGAGCAAACAGCCCGTTTGGGCTCGTCGTATCAAGTGCTCTGGACCGTTCGGCATCCTGGCTCACAATTGAATATGAACCCACTGGGTCGGGGCGAATTTTAATCGATGGACGACCTGTTACAGTTCTGCTGCAGCAGGAGGGCATTTGTATCCATCTCTACATAGACAGCTCCGTGATGGAAGTTCTCGTGAATGGAACGGCAGCCTGGACGAAGCGATTCTATCCGAGCGGAGACCACCCTCTCGATGCGGGATTGGAATGGAAGGGCAGCACCGGAGCGATCAAATCATTCACGGTCTGGCAGCTCGCACCAATCTCTCGGAACCGGCTCACCACTTAGGGAACCTGATATTGTCCAGCGATAAGCCTGTGTTCTGCAGATAGATTTTGCGGACTACCTGTTCCTTGCCTTCAGCACCAGCACTGCGCTGTCTCCAACCGACTCACCGGTCCTGTCGCGATGGCCGAGGTCCTGGTGATGATTCAGGCACTGATCTCGTTTGCAACCGTGGCGCTTTTGGCCGCGCGGGCCGTGAACATTCTATAGATATTTGCGGACAAATGATTCCTCTGTTGGAGTCTGGCAACTGACGCCGGCGAGGATTGTGAGCAAAAAAGAACAGATTGTCGCGGCCTGATGCGCGGTGCTGTAGTAGCGTGCGGATTCAGTTCCGCCACGTGCACCAGGAACGCTGCCGAGCATGGGCGGCTTGGGTGAACAAAATGTTGGGAACAATTCTGATTATCGTTGTCGTGCTACTGATTGTAGGAGCCTTCCCCAGGTGGGGTTATAGCCGTGGCTGGGGATACTATCCTAGTGGTGGTTTGGGTTTGATTCTCGTTATTCTGATCGTGCTCTTGTTGCTTGGCCGCCTCTAATGGCGTTTCCTAAATTAACGATCCGGCCCCCTCCTTTGTTTGGATCGGCCATCGGTCAGACAGCATCCCGCGAGGGGACGCCCGATGGATAGGGGAAAGAACGCAGTAGCAGCATTTGATGCAGCCGCTTTCCTGGCGACCGCGGGGCCAGGACGAAGAATCGTCCAGATAGAACCAAAACAGGCACTGTTTTGTCAGGGTAGTGCGGCCGATTCCATCTTTTATCTTCAAGAGGGCCGCGCGAAGCTCACTGTCGTGTCCCAAACCGGCAAAGAGGCGACGGTTTCCCTGTTTTCTGTCGGAGACTTTCTTGAAGAGGAATCCATTGCAAGTGTGAGCGGGCTGCGGTCGGCGACAGCGACCGCCATCACGGCGTGCACCACGCTCAAGATCGAGCGAGCGGAGATGATCCGCGTGATCCACCAGGAGCATTCCTTTTCGGACCTGTTTCTAAAGTTCCTGTTCGTTCGCAGCATGCGGATACAGGCCGATCTCGTCGATCAACTTTTCAACTCCAGTGAGAAACGCCTGG
>JAATFH010000484.1 GCA_015655315.1 Terriglobales bacterium | reverse complement strand
GACCTGTTTCGCTCGGCCGAACGGTTCGATGTGACAAAGGGGCAGTTCAAGACCTGGCTTCTGATGTTCACTTACCATCGAGCGTTCAACACGCTGCGGCATCTGCGAGCAAACAGGTATTACGAGGCACGCGAGATTGAAGAATCGCTGCCGGAGTTCGTTGCTCCTTTCCCGTCCGCGGAAGCAGCGATTCTGATCAAGCAAAGCCTGGAACGGATCCAACCACGCCAGCGGCGCACGATTGAGCTGGTTTACTACGAAGGAATGACGACGGAAGAGATTTCTACACTGACAGGAGAAACAGTCAGCGTCGTGCGTCATAACCTCTATCGGGGACTGGAAAAGCTTCGCCTGATTCTCGGCAACGCTCAGAAGGAGCGGATATGAAGGAGCATGACTGCCTCGAATGCATTTCGAAGCTATCAGAGCAAAAGTTGATGGACCTGAATGAACATGTTCAGCGATGCGCAGAGTGCCAGGCGAGCATTGCAGGAATTGCCAAAACGCTTCTGTCCGGAACAGCGAAGAGGGTTCCTATTCCGAACGGAATGGAAGATCGTTTTATGGCACGCGCTGCTGCTGAAGGAATTCTCTTCAAAACATCAAGACCAGCCGGGAGAGTATTTCATCTCTCCGGCGTGCTCGCTGCATCTGCATGCCTTCTGCTATTCATCTCGATCGTCTTTTCGAAGCCGGCTCATATTGCAGGAGTGCGAGAGGCCCATCGTTCAACGGCAGCAAGCATGACCGTTCCTCAGAAAATGATTTTCCCCGTACGAGTTAGCCAGTCTGAAACAAAACCTCGCCACCAGCAGCGCGTAGCATCCATTGAGTTAAGAAGGAAGGATCGCGAAGGAAACCGTATCTCGTCAGAAACAATCTTCGATGCGAGCAGAGTAGCAGGCCCGTCATTCAGCTCTCCGGCTTTTCATTTCGCGGCATTGAAACAGGATACAAATCCCGAAGCGCTGGAAATAGCCGCAGTTCCGGAAAACTATGCAAGCGCGCCACTCCACGCATTTCAATATGACCCCAGTATAAGCCGCCGTCCAGAGCAGACTTCTTATGCTTATCAGAATGTCAATTGGTACCAGACATGGTTACAAATATCTGGAAGGGCGCGTGAGAGTCGATCCAGTTTCTTCCAATAGTTTCCTTGAGGTCAGCCGATGCATCGTTATCTTTGCATATTTTTTATGATCGCAGCTAGTTGCTGCGCACAGACAACAACGCCAGCTTCACAAAATACAGCTGCTGTCTCATTCAGTGCCGCTGTGTTGCAAACTAGTGAGGCGCAAAAATCTCTAAGTGATCTCCAGAAGAAGTTCGCTTCCCGCGAAGCTCATCTCAAAGCATTGAGTAGCGAAGTCGACTCGTTGAAAAAGGAACTGGATACGACAGGCAGCAAGCTATCCGACGCCGAGAAGAGCATGCGAGTCCAGTCGATCGAGATGAAAGAAAAGCAGCTGCGGCGCGAGGTGGAAGATTACCAGAATGACTCTCAGACGGAATCCCGGCAGGACTTCCAGGCTGTCGCGGCGAAACTATATGCATTCCTTCAGGAGTATGCGCCGCAACACGGCTATACATTTGTCATCGAGCGTGGATCGGCGGAAAATCCGGTGCTCTGGTACGCCGCTGAGAATGCCGATATCACAACGCCACTGGTGCAGGCGTACAACCTGAAATCCAGTATGACTCCGCCCCTAGCGAAGCCCAATTCGTCACCGCAGAAGAACTGAACGCGCACGAGTGCGCTCGGTTCTTCTGGGATGCTTGTTCTTCAATTGCTCAGGCAAAAACGTCTGCACTTGCCGAGATCAATTCGGCAGAAGACCGTAAACGTCGAGTTCGCCGGGAGTTGATGTGCTGTTGTCTGCACCGCCGGTGTTGTTGCCTCGCGTGCCGACATACACTTTTCCATTTGCAACTGTAGGCACAGTAAATTTGACTGCATTTCCCGCCGCATTGCCCGTGCCTTGTGTGCTGTTCCATAGCTCTGTGGCGAGGTTGTTGGCATCGTAGGCATGCAGAACTGCGGGGCCGCAACCCCTGGCTTGCGAAGTGCAGTACAGGCTGTTCTCGAGAGCCCAAACGATGCCGTTGCTGTTATCCGGCATCGAGGAAACTGAAGGTGTCGCACCGGGAAAGCCGAACAATGTGGATGTGGCAGCGGGCGCAGCTGTCAACTGTGCAGTCGCAGCGTTGAGAGTGAATGCCTGCAGCGGGGCATGGATCGTGGCAAGGTAGAAATTTGAGTTCCAGAAAGCGCCGGTGGCGAAGATGCCATGAGGAAGAGCGAGTTTCTGCCAGGCGTTCGCATCCCCGAGGCCTCCCATCTTATCGCGGTTCAGAACGTAGAGAACGCCGTCCTTACCGCCATCGAGGACTAGATGCGTCGGATTATTTCCGTTGGCGGGCAGATCAATAAGAACCACCGCGCCTCCTGCGCCGAAATCGCCGTCATTGATGTTGTCCGATTCCTGATTGGAAGGTGTGAAGTATTGTTTGACGTTCAGAGCACTGTCCAACTGCAGGAATGAGTCGCCGTAATCGTTATTCGGAGCGGATGTGCTGGTTACATCGAAGTTCCCGTTGCCGGTCGTCAGATAAAGATTGCCGGAAGAATCGACGGCAGGCGCGCCTCCGCTCATCCATATGCCGCTGTATCTTGTATTGGGCGCATCGTTGAATATGCTTACCTGGGCGAGGCTGCTTGCGTCATAGCCGATCGCCCAGCCGTAGTAGGGCGGCTCATCCTCATGCGACGCCCAGGTGATGTAAACGACACCGTTGGCAAGAACCAGCCCTGGGCGCTGGTTTTCTTCACGAGCGGAAAAAGCCGTTGTCGTTCCCCCGTCGCCGGTACCGGGATATGTTGCCGCGATTGTGACCGGCCCCGAGAACTTCTCGTTGCCTGTGGTCAGGTCGATCGCGTGCAGACGCTGATAGAACGAAGGCCCGGAGGCGATCACGGATTTTGAAACGACATACAGTGTATTGGTCTTTGCATCGACGACCGGAGTGCCCGTGACGCCGACTTCAGGTGCAATATCCCCAATACCCTTGCCGACAAGTCTTTCTGGACCGGATGCCGGAACGGAGGTCTCCCCGGCCAGTCCGCCATGCGCCGAATCCATCAGGTTTGCATGCCACAGCGGTGTGCAGGGAGTGCTGTTTGCGTCCGCGTCGAAGGCATAAAGACTATTGTTTTGGGTCGCAACAAACACCACGTTGTGCCTCGTGGATGAGATGGTGACATTCGGAACCCAGAGAGGCTGCGCATAAATTGCCTCATCGACTGCGCAGGAAAACAGCTTGCCGAAAGTGGAAGCGGTCACATTCGAGGCATTGAGAACGTACTCCTGTGTGTTCGCTCCATCGCGTGAGGGATTGTTGTGATACGTCAGAACCCCGGGCAGGTCGGTAACAGCAACGGCTAAAGTGGCGGAGACCGTTTTATCGCTGACGCTGGTGGCGGTGATGGTGTAAAGACCAGCAGTGCCGGGAGCCGTGTAGGTGACGGATACTCCCGTAAGGCTGTTGGTTGAAGAAAAGTTGCCGCATGTGCTGCCGCTGCACCCGGTTCCGCTGGCGGACCAGTTCACGCCTGCATTGTCATTGGTGGTCGAGGCTATCAGCAGGGCTTGAGTCGCAGCCAGCCCAGCCCGCTTCTGAGAGACAGAAACGGTAATAGGAACTACAGGGGCTGGCGGGTCGGGCGTGGGCGTGGGTGATGGTGACGGGGTTGGTGATGGTGGCGGAGCCACTGGTTTGCTCTGCGGCGATGAGTTTCCACAGCCGAGAGTCGCGCAGGCCAAGAGCAACAGCACTGCACCGGACATAGCGTTCGACCGCAAAGATAAGTAGAGAGAAACGAAGCCGGGGCGCGTACGCAGCAAGGAAAAACCAGTGATTGCAGGCAGGGAAAAATCCTCCGCTGAGATATTCAACTCTATGGGGGAGCTATATTTTTACAGCATTTTAGCGGCAAGTACCAGTTAATCTACGCTGCTGCCGGGATGCTCGCATGATTGCTCAATACTCAACTCTTACGAGGTCGCGCCGGCGGGAAGCTGGGGTAAATCTCGGCGATAAAATGACCTGACTCGACGCCTGGGTTGGCATGAGCGATCGCGACGGCTTCCCCGGCAGTTGCGGCTTCTACGATTGACGAAAGGCGAATTTAGTTGTTCTGTTCGACCAGATGGTCGCCGGAGAACTTCGGAATGCCGAAGTGGCCGCGCAGGTGTAGAAGATCGAGCGGACTGAGCGTGCCATTGATGGCGATCAGGTTGATATTGGTCCATCTCCGTTAAAGTCTCCGGCTCGAATGGCCTCCGGATCACGTCCTACCTTGATGGGTGGGGTAGAAAGTGAGCGTTCCGGTACCGTCACCAAGGAGGATCCTAACAGTATTGTCACCAGTGTTAGCTATAGCAACATCGAGCTTGCCGTCATGGTTGAAATCGCCAGACGTTAAGGAAGTAGGCGTATTGACGGCTGTACCTGCTGTGTAAAGGCCGGCGATGCAAAGGTCCCGTCGCCATTTCCCAGTAGAACCGTAATCTTATTCGTATTGAAGCTACCAACGATAAGGTCGAGCATACTATTGCCCCTCAAGCTGACCAAGTGGTTTTCTGCTGGTCCAAATCCAGAGGAGATAAGAATCGCCGCTGCCGGTTGGAAGGTTCCATCGCCATTGCCCAACTGAACTTGAACAGAATCGGTCTCGTAGACCGATGTAACAAGATCAAGTTTTCCGTCTCCATTCACGTCTGCCAGTGTCGTCCAGACAGGCAAAGAGTTTGAGCCGGTGCTCGTTGTCACCTGAGGAGTAAAAGATGTAACGGCATTCGACGGGTCGAGCGTTACCGGTGCAACCACAGATTTACCAGAGGTCGTGTGAGTGAAGGTCAGCTGGCCGCTTGGCACACTAAATCCGAGGCCAAAAACATCGATCGTTGCCGTTGTTGCGGTCAGAGTCGGAATCAACGTTTCGGATATCCCTAATACCGTAAGAGTGCCGCTCACGAATTGCAGCGTGTAGTTGGCTGCTGCATGCGTGCCTTGGCTTATGACGATGGGGTACGGACCGGCAACGGATCCCTGAACCGCGTTAGTGTTTTCGACTGGAGCACCATTCAGAACAGAACGGGTATCACCATTCACAAAACCAGTGACCGTATAGGCTAGCACCGGGATAGGCTGATTGTGCAAAACACTCTCGCTTGTCGCTGTAACGACGAGCGGTGCCGCAGAGGCTGTCAATGTGAATGTGACCATGTCGTTAGAGTTGGAAGCATTCGGGGAAACACGAGAGCGTTTGGAGACGAATCGGACGTTTCGGACAGCGTCGCTAGAACCGTCAATGGTCGCCGTTGCGGTCAATGCGCCGACTGAGTTGGGGGTCGCAATTACTGAAGCTTGGCCATTCGCTCCTGTGACCACACTGCTGCTAGAAAAAGCCAGCCCCGCGCCAGAGAAATTTACATGTACATACGGGATGGGATTATTGCTAGAGTCCGTCACCTCCGCGATCAGCGCCTGATCGAAAGCTGTCCCGTAGGTGGAACTCTGTCCAGAACCCGTGACTTCCTCAAGAATGGGTGGGGAGAGGACACAATTTCTTCAAGTATCCCATTGCTGCCGGTGAATGTACCGTCTCCCGCATAAGCGGCATTCAACTGATAGAAGCCAGCGGCCAGCGAACTCAACATGTAAGAGGCATGGCCAGTACCATAGAGGGGAATGGTTCCGGTGGCTACACTGGATCCGCCGACGCCGGTGATGGTAAAGATTACGTTCCCGGTTGGAATAGCACTGCTATAGCTTGGTTGTGCATAAGCGGTAAAGGTGATCTCCGAGCCGGTGACCTGTGGATTGTGATCGGCTCTGAGAGTAAGACTGGTGGCAGGATGCAGAGATGTACCTGCTCCAGAGGCAAGCTTCGCAAGAAATGCGCTTCCGAACTGAAGGGTAACTGTACTCGGAGCATTATCGAAGGCTCCTTCAGTCGTGGGAAAATCTGTTGAGTCGGCGCCCCTATTAATTCCATGCGAATCGTATTGGTTGTGAATCGTTGTTGAGATCGCTGCCCAAATCTCTCCGGCAGATTGCCTGTTGGTCTGAATGCTTCCCGAAGCTCGAGCACTGCGTCTCTGTCGGTCAACAAAAAGGTGTAACCTCCGCCATGCGACAGAAACCGCACGTGACCATCAGCTTGCCCCTGATTCACCTCGAAGCTTAGAGGCAACTTGCCATAGTCCTGCTGTAGCGTAACCTTTTTGCCTGTTTCAACACTTTGCTCCGCACTACAATCTGCAGCATGACTCAGACATAGTAGGAGCATGATGAGAAAGGTTATCGCGCTCAGCGTCGATGCGGCGGAGCCAAGTGGGATCCTACTGCCCGAGCCAAAACAGAGGTCTGAACGATGGCGAACCATATACGCCTCGGAATATTGGATTTTTCTTGCGGGTCTTGCGCAGAGTCCATTCTGGACTTGCTGATCAGCAGTGTTGAGAGCGCCAAAACAATAGCGCGAATTTGTTCTTTGGCAACTGAATTCTTATGAGAATTTGCAAGACTGTGATTCCTTTGATCTTTGGCTCACGCAATTCGGTGACCGTAAGAGACGGAATACTGTAGCTTTCAAGTGGTCCATTTAATTTCAATAGGTGGATGTTGGAACATTTCTGATCTTGGTGACAATGCTCCTTCTCAATGACGGATAGTTCCGTGCGCTTGGCAAAGATTTTGTGTTGCGTTGAGAATGTAAATTCAATAACTTTGTCCCATCTCAAAATTCAAGAGTCTGTTGGATAACCGCAATAAGGGGGAGCGACGCCATGTTCTTGTTCCCCCTAACATCTTTGGAAAGCGAGAATATCGTGAATCTATTCCGCTTCAGGCCGGCCGCTGTGTCTGCACCATTGGTCTGCTTTTCGTGTTGGTCCTACCCGCATAGGAACAGTGTGGCGACAAGGTTGATCTGGGCGCTTTGACGCAGATCAAGAGTGAAGCCTTCCAGCACTCGCAGGTCATGGAAAACCTCTTCTACATCTCCGAGGTTTATGGACCACGCGTCAACAATAGCCGCAATCCATCAAGCGGCCGCCAACTGGACCATGCAGCAGATGAAGAAGTGGGGGCTGCAGAACATACACCTGGAAAATGGGGGCCATTCGGTGATGGGTGGCAGATCAAGAAGTTCTATGGGCGCTGGAAACGCCTGCGTACGCCTCGCCGATCGGCTTCCCTCTGGCATAGACACCGGGCACAACGGACCCTTGTGGGGCGCCGAAGAAGGGCTGTACGGCTCGTTGGCCTATGTGCAGCAGCACTTTGCTGCGCGCGGCACCATGAAGAAGACGCCAGAGTATGACAAGCTGGATGTGTACTCAACGATGACTCGGGCTCTCGCAAGTTCCGTGCTGTATCAACGCGCGGGATGCGCAGCTCGCCGCGATCTTCCAGTCGTGGATTGCTCCCATTAAGGGCCTGGGATCTAGGCTGTCATAGGTCAGACTGCCGGGCCCACGTTGCAATCCGCAATTGACGCGAAGCTTGTCTCTCTCGACCATCCTCGGAAATGCGTGCAAGCTCTATTCGGAATCGCTCATCGTGTCGGCATAGGCCGGCCCGCCGAACAGCCTTATTCCGACACGTTCGCTATTACAGCTTTCTATAACTACGGGAAGATAGAACGTTGGATTTAGTAGATCAAAGAAGATGCGTATCCGAGGATGGCTAAGTGTCAGGCTCCTAGCGGGGATGTGTGCTTTTCAATGCGACATCAATGGTCTTTAACAGGTGAAGGCCGTTCAACGGCTTAAGGAAGAGTTCACCGCGATGTCGCGAGACCTCGGCTTTCGGAAGAAGTTCAGCTCTTCCGGTCACGAGAAACACTGGAAAATCGGGGCGGGAGTCACACACAGCGTCCCTTAGATCAATCCCATTCATTCCAGGCAGTCCGATGTCGGAGATGAGGCAGTCCGCCTCGAAGGTTCCATTCGCGGCCAGGAACGCCTCTGCAGATCGGAACAAAAGAGGAGCGTAGCCGACAGACTCCAGGAGGCTCTTGAGTGATCGCAGTATTCGTTTGTCGTCATCGACCACTGCAACCACGAACGTATTTCTACGATCCATGCGGATAGATCCTCAACTGATTTCACGGTATCGGTTCACGCTCGAAGTTGCACATCCTATATTCCTATTACGCTGCGCGAAATCAGGCATCCGCCAAGATGCCCAGGCGCGCCGACATCCTCACCAGATCGGGGAGCGAATCCGCCATCATCTTTCTCATGACGCGTCCTCGATGCACCTGGATCGTTGTCTCCGTGATACCAAGCTCTGCTGCCGCCTGTTTGTTCAACAGCCCTGCAACGACGAGACGAAAGACTTCAACTTCTCGCGGCGTAAGAGAAGCCAGTCTTGACCGGAGAGATGCGGAATCGATCGCTTCCCGACGCCTTTTCAGATCGGCGGCGATTCCTTGTCGCACTGCATCGATCAGCTGGGTCGAGTCGACTGGCTTTGTGAGGAATTCGATCGCGCCGTTCTTCATCGCTTTAACGCCAGTGGGAATGTCTCCGTATCCCGTGATGAAGACGATGGGTGGACCTTGCATGTCCACTAACATCCGCTGTAACTCCAGACCATTGATGTCCGGGAGTTCAAGGTCCAGCACAAGGCAGGCTGCCCGATCACTGCGCGGAAAAGCAATGTATTGCTCCGCCGTAGAGAAGGCGAGCACCTCGTAACCTTCCGCGGCGAGCAGGTTCGTGTGGCCATCGATGGATCAGGAAATGTCTGGGTGCTGCTCGCCAACAACACAGTTACGGAATATGTCGGCGCTGCCACCCCGGTGGTTATGCCTGTCGCCCTGAGTCTGAAAAACAAAACGCTGGGGGCGAAACCTTGAGGAGTTCAGTCGATGATCGCCAGCCGCCTGCATGCCACGTTTCCAAAGGAATAATTGCAATGGATGCTTTGAAGCACATACATATATCGAGAAAGATTTTAGCTCGGCGCAAGTCCAAATTCGCCAATTACACGGGCGCTGTTTTGCTTGCCGCATCTTGTCTGCTTGCTTTCTCCGGCTGTGGATCAAGCTCATCGAATTCCCAATTGTCTGTTGGTCCTATCACATTCACAGATGCAACCGGCGCTTCGCAGGATACACGCAAAATCCTCTTCCCTGGCGCGAGCGCGTATATGGATGTGACTCTGACGGACGATCCTCAGCAGCTCGGCGTGAACTGGAGCATGTATTGCGGAAGCGCTCCGCCGCCTG
>JAATFH010000329.1 GCA_015655315.1 Terriglobales bacterium | reverse complement strand
TCGCTCACGCTCTCACTTACTGAATTGCTGTAGACGAACTTCGTGAGGTGTCGTATGGAATAAAACGGCATAGCTGATCCCTCCTGTCTACAGCGCCAGCGCTGTCTGCACCGAGTATTGGATGTAGACTTCGTAAATCAAGTCATGAATATGATGGCATTCCTGCAGAATGCGGCGTAGATAGTTGCCGGGTCCAGTGGTAAAAACGTCTGAAATCTGATCGTAGCCAAGCAGCGTGCGCAGTTTTCCGGATACGCGCATCAATTCATCGACATTCTGCTGATGACTTTCCTGATGAATTGCGGTCAGCGACCGGTGCAGATGATCGATCGAATAACGAATGGAGTGCGGGAAGTTTGGATTCAGCAGGAGAAACTCAAGCATCCGCTCATAGGTCAGGTCCGCTGTGTAGACCTTGCAGTACGCTTCAAAGGCAGTGCAACTACGGAGCATTCCCACCCATTCCAGATACTCGTAGGCGTCGACTGATTCCTCCGGCGAACGCACGACTTCGCGATGGTAAATGTCAAGGAGCAGGGCTGTTGCCGATGCGCGCTCCAGAAAACGACCGACCTGGAGAAATTGCCAACCTTCTTCATGGCTCAGAGTCGTGTCGGTCACTCCCTGAAAGAGATGCACCCCGTCAATTACTGTGGGCAGGAACTCGGCGAACTGCAGGTCGGAATATAACTCGTTGCGAGCATTCGAGACTTCATGGAACAGGCGGTTCAGCCGTTGCCATTGTTCTGTGCTTATCTCCTCACGTATCTGCCGCGCATTTTCGCGTGCAGCAATAATGCAATTCACCACGGAGGCCGGGCTCGCTGTCTCGAAGCAAAGCGCCTGCACCAACTTGTAGGCGTCGCCACTCCAGCTTATGTTGGAGGGATTTCCTAACGCCGCAAGCACACGCAACCAGCGGCGCTCGGCGCTGGTATGGGACTTATCGAGCATCAGGCCAAGGTTAGTATCGAGCAGACGCACGGTATGCTCGGCACGCTCCAGATATCGGCTGGTCCAGTACAGACTTTCTGCGACTCGTGAAAGCATAACTTATTGACTCAGAACCCAAGTATCCTTACTGCCGCCGCCCTGCGACGAATTTACGACCAGCGATCCTTTACGCAGAGCAACGCGCGTCAATCCGCCGGGAACAATTGTCACCTTGTCGCCAAACAAGATATACGGACGAAGATCTACGTGACGCGGCTCGATGCTGCCGTCTTCCTGAAAACAGGGCGCGCGCGAAAATGACAGCGTGGGTTGCGCAATATAGTTCCGCGGGTTCGCCTCGATGCGCCGCTTGAACTCTTCGCGCTCCAGTTTCGTACTCTGCGGGCCGATCAACATGCCGTAACCGCCCGACTCGCCAACCGCCTTCACTACCAGTTTGTCGAGATTGGCCAGAACATACTGCCGCTGCTTGGCTTCTGCCAAAATATAGGTTTCGACATTATTCAGAATCGGATCCTCGTTCAGATAGAACTTAATAATTTGCGGCACGTACGCATAAATGGCCTTGTCATCGGCCACGCCGGTGCCAAAAGCATTTGCCAAGGTGACGTTGCCGGCGCGATACGCATTGAATAGCCCAGGCGCACCCAGGATCGTGTCCGGGCGGAACGATAGCGGATCGATAAAATCGTCGTCCACGCGGCGATAAATCACATCGACACGTTTCAGACCGCCCGTCGTCCGCATATAAACGACATTGTCGTGGACGACAAGGTCGCGGCCTTCCACCAGTTCAATCCCCATTTGGCGCGCCAGATAGGTGTGTTCAAAATAGGCTGAATTGTAGACGCCGGGTGTCAGCAGCACAATCGAGGGCTCGGGACGGCCTTCGGGCGCAAGTGAGCGCAATGTACCGAGTAACGCCTGCGTGTAGTTTTCGATAGGGCGCACACCATAGCTGCGGAATAAATGCGGAAGCGTCCGTTTCAACACGCGGCGATTGTTCAGCATATAGCTGACGCCGCTCGGCACGCGCAGGTTGTCTTCAAGCACGACGAATTCGCCGCTCTCGAGGCGCAGCAAGTCAGTTCCTGCAACAGCAACGTAGACATTGCGCGGCACCTGTAAGCCGCGCATCTGGCGGCGGAAGTGCTGGCAGCTATATACAATTTCGCGCGGAATCACGCCCTGCGCCAGAATCTTTCCTTCGTGGTAAACATCGTGCAGAAAGAGATTCAGCGCGGTAATGCGCTGGGTCAACCCTCTTTCAATACGGTCCCAGTCTTCAGCGCTGATCAATCTCGGCAGAAGATCGTAAGGGAAGATTCTCTCCGTGCCTTCTTCCTGTCCATAAACGGTGAAGGTGATGCCCTGCATCAGAAAGGAAACATCTGCGTAGTGTTTACGCCGTTGCAGTTCTTCTGGAGGAAGTGAGGTAAGAAGTTTCAGCAACGCCTCGTACTGCGGTCGAATCTCACCATCTTCCCCGAACATTTCATCGTACGCACGATCGAGGCAATACTCACGTAGGAGCGGGTTCTTCGAATAGCCTTGCGGTAGCGTTGTACTCATCAACACCCTTGACCGTGCCGAAAATGCCCTCGCTGTTCCGTTGAAAACGCTGCATTCCGGTACCTGGGTCGAACGGTTCGCAGGCTTTCATCGAATGTGCAGAACCAACCAGTATGAAGGCCGCTTCACAGCGTAAGGTGAATTTGTTTGTAGCACGTCTTCCCTAAGCCAGCAAGAAATAGTGCGAATTTCAATCGTCGATCCCAGGCAATCCGATCGCACACGCGCTACGGGAATTCCCTGTTTCCGGCCGTCTTTTTACTCTGAACCAGGCTTCGACTCGGCCGAACGAAGATGGATGACAAACCCGCCTCCCGCGTTGCAATTTCGAAAAGATCCATAAACCAGTAGAACTGCCGAAAACTTGACCTTATTGAGTCCCCGAGAACAATCTAGACTACTTCTTTTCTCGATTCAGCGTCTTACATATAGCTCTTGCGATATCTACCGTAGTCGAGCTTCAAGTGCTGGAGGACATTCCGTCGCGATGTGTCAAGACGCGAAACGGCTTGGAACCGTTAGAATTAGAGGTGGTAGTTCGCATTGGCCTTGAAAGTAAAACTCGCAAACGCTCCCGCGTCCGGCAAAATACTTAGCCGCACGGTTCTTAAGACAGCAGCCATAGCGGCTGGCATAGTCTTTCTTTTCTCTTTCGCCGTTTTCAGCTTTTACTACATCAAGTACAAGCACATTGTTGACGAGCGGCTGGAAAAGCCTTTATTCACGAATACAGCCAAGATTTATGCCGCACCTCGCGAGGTGCGCCCAGGGCAGAAACTCACCGCCAGCTTTGTTGCCCAGGAATTACGCTCCGCAGGCTACACCGAAGATGGGGCCAATCCCGCGTCGCCCATGGGTACATATTCGCTGAATGCCGGAAGCATTACCGTGCATCCGGGTGCCCAGTCTTATCACGCACCGGACAGCGCAACCATCAGCTTTGAAGGCAACACCGTAAAGCAGATCACCGACACCAACGGCGATCAGTTGGCTGCTTACGAATTGGAGCCCCTGCTCATTACCGGCCTCTCTGACCAGAATCGCATCAAACGGCGCCTAGTGACATACAGCGAACTGCCGCAGTATCTCGTTCCCGCGGTGACGGCGATTGAAGACAGACGCTTTTTCGAGCATGACGGGGTCGATTACTACAGCATGATCGGCTGGGTCTGGCATGATCTGCGCGGCGACCGCCGGTTTCGCGGCGGCGGTTCCACTCTGACGATGCAGCTTGCCAAGAATTTCTTCCTTACACCGGAAAGAACGATACGGCGCAAACTCATCCAGATTCTCATCACGTTTCAGTTGGAGCATCGATTCAGCAAGCAAAAGATATTCGAGCTTTATGCCAATGAGGTTTCGCTGGGACAGCAGGGGAGCTTTGCCATTAACGGATTCGGCGAAGCCGCGCAGGCATATTTTGGCAAGGACGTACGCCAGCTGAATCTTCAGGAGTGTGCCCTGCTAGCCGGACTGATTCAGAGTCCCAGCCGGTTGAATCCTTACCGTCACGCGGCGCGCGCGGTAGAGCGCCGGAATATCGTGCTGGATTCGATGGCGGAAACCGGGGCCATCACCAAGGAACAGGCGGAGACAGCCAAGGCGACTCCGCTGAAATTGGCATCGCAGAGTGTCGATGCGAACGAAGCTCCTTACTTTGTCGACCTCGTACGCGATCAGATCGTCCAGAAACTGGGAGACGCGGAGTACAACCAGCAGGGTCTGCGCATCTATACCTCGCTTGATCCGCAGTTGCAGGCTGCAGCCTCGGATGCGGTCAACGAAGGCATGAAGCAAGTGGATGAGCTGGTGACGAAGATGCACACGCATCGCGCCTCGAAGAATGCTCCAGCAACGGTAGACGACAATATTATTTATCCGCAGGTTTCGTTGATAGCACTCAATCCACACACAGGGCAGGTGCTGGCCCTGGTGGGGGGCCGCAACTATGGCCTCAGCCAGCTG
>JAATFH010000464.1 GCA_015655315.1 Terriglobales bacterium | reverse complement strand
GACAGCGCCTTTGGCGCCCTGGGGATAAGCATCTCCCGCTTTCTGATGAAGCCAGGCTGGCGCTTTAAGCTTCAGCAACTGCGCAGCGGACTTGTCTCCAGCGATGACTGGTTGCTTCTGAAGCTGCCGCCGAGGCTGCAGCCGTTTTATCCCGTATTGCGAATGCCGCTGATCGATGCTGTGTTCACGACGTTACTGGATAGAAGGGAGACCAGTTTCAAAACCAGACTCTGATTGCCGAACCCATCCAGGCCGCCGTTACCCGGAACGTTGGATCCCGAATTCGTAAAGGCCGGTGTCTCGGGATCCCGGGACCAGAAATAACGACTGCTGAGAGTATTGTTTTTGTTGATGGTGTAGTCCAAATTGAATACGGCTTGATCCTCGGTGAACTTCGATATTTCACTGAAGACTGAAAATCCCTGACCGTTCGACTGAATTACCTGCGGTGTTGGAATGACGTATGTGCCGTCAGGCAGCTTCTGATTCAGCAGCGCAATAGCTACGGGATTGATGTTCGAACCATCACAGGAGATCGCTGCGCCTCCCTGTGCGCCCTTTTGTCCGCAAAATGTCTGCCCCAGCGTGGCGGCAGAACGGTCGTCCGTTAACGGTGGCAGAAAAGCGTTTTGCAGCGAGTTAGCCCCGACGCCGTTCCTCTGCCGGGTTCCCTGGTACGACCCAAAGAAGAAAAGTCTGTCCTTCAGGATCGGCCCCCCCAATGTGCCGCCGAACTGGTTCTGCTTAAGGACGGGCCTTGGTTGATTATTCCGTTTTAAGAAAAAATCGTTCGCGTTCAGAACGTCGTTTCGGAAGTACTCGAATATGTTGCCGTGAAAAGCGTTGGAGCCAGATTTCGTTACGACATTGACGTTCGCTCCGGAGCTTCGGCCGTACTGAGCGTCGTACAGGCTGGTTTGCACCTTAAACTCCTGGATGGTGTCAGGATTGGGAATGGCGATGCCCGTATATCCCAGCCAGTCGCCCGCTTTTGCGGTACCGAAATTGTTAATGTGCGCTCCATCCATCTGGTAATCGTTATCGATCGCGCGCCCTCCGTTGACCCATATATCCGGAGAGTTGCGACCGAGCGCGCCGGCATTGTTGACATCTGCCTGAACACCCGGATAGAGGTTCAATATTTGCGTGTAATTGCGCGTGACCAGCGGCATATTATTGACTGTTTTTTCGCCAACCACGCGACCGAGGGTGGTGGATTCGGTCTGGGCCAGGACGGTTTCGGCCTGAACCGTCACCGTCTGTTCCGTCGAACCCACGGTTAACATGACATCGAGTCTGTCCGACTCGGTCACATTGACCATCACCGATGGAGCCTTGTACGTCTGAAAACCGGGGGCGTGAACCTCCACCGAATAGTTCCCCGGGGGAAGCAAAGTCAATTCGTAGAGGCCCAGGGAGTCGGTCTTTATCGAGCGCGTCGCACCTGTACCCAAATTGCTCAACGTAACCAGAGCGTCTGGGACAACTGCCTTGGACGAGTCAGTCACGTGGCCTACAAGCGCTCCCGTCGTAGCGGTTTGCGCCCCCGAAACAGAACAGAGCACCAAAAAGAGCGTCGTCGCAATGAACAAATGAATATCAAAACTGTGCTTTTTCATAGTGGACACCGCCCCCTGTTTTTTAATGGACCCCTTTATGCGCTGATACCGGCGATCACGCCATGACCAGGATGTGATTTATTTGTAATCGAACAAATCACTGAAAAATATAGGCTTGCACAGCGAGATGGGTGCCCGGAAGGACCTGTTTATGCCTGTGTTATGGTGCTCTATGTTTACATCAGCGCGCCCGGTTTACGGGCGCAAAAAATGAGAACCCGCACAATTTGTCTGTTGCCTCGATACTTTTTTGAATTCTGCCCCCAAGGTCGCGGCAGCAAAGATTGTTCATCCAGACTCTATTGATCTACCGCCCTGCCTGGCTTGGCGGACTCTCGAGCACGAATCTGTGAAATCCGGATTACGGCGCGGCTTTGTTTCACATGGTTGACTTCATCAACAAACCGCGCCAAAATTTACGATGGCTCCCCAGGATTCGCAAACAAATGCTTGCATTTTGTGTTTTGGTGTCTTTGAACTAGACCTTCAGAACGGCGAACTTCGGAAAGCGGGCAGGCTGGTCAGGTTGCCGCCACAGCCGTTGCGGGTTCTAGGACTCCTCGCGACACGTAAAGACATCGTTACGCGGGATGAAATCCAGAGGCAAATCTGGAGCGACGCGACGTATGTGGATTTCGAACGAGGAATCAATCATTGCATTAGTCAGATTCGCGCTGCCCTCGATGACACCAGTGGCACTCCGCGCTATATTCAAACGCTGCCTCGCCGCGGATATCGTTTCATTGCTACGGTCGTAGAGCGGTCCCGCGAACCGATTCAATCACCTCCTCCCAAGCCGAACTCATCTCCCGTATCCAAATCGTCTCCGATATCCAGAACGATACCTGTATTCGGCTTCATTGCCATGTGTTTGATTGCGCTGGTGGCAGGAAGCGTGTTTGCCTGGAAACGTGTTTCGGCCGAACAGAAGCTACGACAAGAGCAGGTCCCTTTGGCAGTTCTCCCGTTCAATGATCTGAGCGGTGATCCACAGCGGGACTACTTTGCAGAAGGAATGACGGAAGCCCTGATCGCGCAACTGGGAAAGTTCAGCCGCCTGCGCGTGATATCAAAGCAATCCGTTATGCACTTCAATGGAAGCAACAGTCCTCCAAGCGAGATTGCGAGACAGTTAAACGTAAGTGAGATCGTTAAGGGATTCGTTCTCCAATCGAATGGAAAGGTGCGCATCACCGCCCAACTGATCGATCCGGCATCAGGCACTTATATCTGGACGGATAGCTATGAAGGCGACCTTCGGGATGTGCTGACGATACAAAGAGAAGTCGCAACCGCCATTGCTGCCAAAATCAGAATTGCCATGACCCCGGAGGAACGTGCGAGAGATGGCAATCGTATGCCCGAGGAGGTTAAGCCCAAAGCGCACGAAGCCTACCTGAGAGGCCGGTACTATTGGAACAAGAGGACGCAGGAAGGTCTAACCAAGAGCATTGAATACTTTCAGGATGCGGTAAAGGAAGATCCAAACTATGCCGCCGCCTACGCAGGTTTAGCGGACTCTTATAACCTGCTGGCATACTCCGGCGCCTTGGCTCCGGATGTGGCCTATCCGCAAGCAACCAGGGCCGTGATGAAAGCACTTGAACTAGACGATACTTCGGCGGATGCGCACACTTCCTTGGCAGACATTAAGTCGGTCTACGAATGGAAGTGGTCTGAGGCGGAAGCGCAGTACCGTCGTGCGATTGAGCTCAACCCAAGCTATGCAATCGCGCATCAGTGGTATGCCTCCTATCTGGTTGCGATGAAACGCCCTGAAGAAAGTTTCATGGAGGCGAAGCAAGCTCTCGAGTTGGATCCCTTGTCGTTAGCAATAAACTCAAATGTCGGGTGGAGCTACTATCTTGCAGGAAAATATGACAACTCGATCGAAACCTGGCGTGCAACCCTGGAAATGGATCCTAGTTTTGGGTTGGCGCACCTTGATCTGGGGCGCGCTTATCAGCAGAAAAACATGAATGGACTCGCAACATCGGAAATATTGAAAGCGATCGATCTGTCTGGCGAAACGCCGGGGGCTCTCGCTGTGCTTGGATATTCATATGCGGTTGCTGGCAACATCCCCAAGGCCAACAAAATAGTGAATAAACTAAAGCAGATGGCCACAACCAGTTATATTCCGGCTTACGACATTGGTGTGGTCTACGCAGGACTCGGTAGCAGAGATGAGGCACTGACTTGGCTGCGAAAGAGCTATAAAGAACGTTGTGGCGAACTGCTCTATATCAATGTCGACCCTAGATGGAATGGCCTTCGCGCCGATCCCCAATTTATAGCCTTGACTCGGGAGATGGGGCTTCAATGAATGCTTCGAAAATCACGCCCAGCTTTTCGAAGCGGGGGAAGATGCGGATCATCCGATATCCATACCGCACTCCGGTCTGAGCAATCTCGCGCATTCGCCTGCGAAGCTCAGTCCATTGCTCCTGGCTCCTTTGTAGTGATACGTCGTTCGTTCAATCTACAAAACATTCTCTGGCTATCCAAACTTATCATTGTCAAACACAACGGCATTTGCGTTTTCGGACTTCCCATAAGCCAGGACAACGCGAACTTCATTTCGCATCACGCTTCCGTTGAAATCGGCGACCAACTGACAAAAAAAGAAAGACCCGCGTCTGCGGGCCTCTCCATCGTGACAACGACCGACTTGCGAATCAGACTTCAACGGTCGCATGTTTTGCTGCGTCTTTCTCCTTCGCTTCATGGAGTGCCTTCTGCTTCTTGCCAACTCCATTCGTCCACTCACCCACTGGAGTCGAATCGATAGGAGATGTCGTTTCGGTTCCCGGCTTCGGATCGTAGGGTGTGACATCCAGACCTTCGCCCTCTTTGATCTCCGATTGCACGGTGTGGAGACCATGGCCGCTATTCCACGGTCCTTTGAAATCAGTCTCCCCATATTGACTCTCCCCGGTCGAACCGTTGAAGAACTGATCCACTAAGCCGGGTGTGGGTTGAATGATGCCTACCGAGAACTGCGGCTTTTCCATGCTGTCCAAGGCTGCAGTGAAGGCCCGCATGTGGGTAATCTCGCGCGTCATCAGGAACTGCAGAGCTTGCTTCGAACCCTGGTCCTGTGTGAAGCTGATGAGCCGTTCGTACACGATTTTTGCGCGGGCCTCAGCTGCAATGTTGCTGCGCAGGTCGACAGCGAGGTCGCCGGTGACCTTCAAATAGTCAGCGGTCCATGCATTCCCCATGGAATCGAAAAGCGCTACACCGCCACCGCCTGCGATCGCTACCAGAGGATCGGCCTCGGCTGCTTCCCGCTCGTCTTTCATGGGCTTGAGGTGCATGCGGATCAATGCACCCGCTACTTCCAGATGGCTTAGTTCTTCAGTTCCAATATCCATCAGCAGATCTTTGCGAGCAGCATCTTCGCAATTGAACCCCTGGATTGAATACTGCATTGCGGCCGCCAGTTCTCCGTTTGCACCGCCGAACTGCTCAAGCAGCATCCTCCCGAACTTCGGATCAGGCTCTCCAATATTGACGGTATACATAAGCTTCTTAACGTGGTGATACATAAGAGCCTCCATGACTCATGGCAGATGGTGGGAAAGTCGAAGAGTTCTCTGCGGGAAACTGACGACGCGATCTGAAGGATCACGATCTGGGGAGGGAGATGGAGCCACGTACTATGTCCAGAATGCTGGCGTTACTTATTTCGAACGCCAACCACTACTAAGCCAACTCCGGCGATCAACGAGATAGTGCTCAGGATGGGTGAGATCGGAATAGTATTCGTCTCTTTGTGAGAGAGTTGGACGGGACCCACGTCCACATCCTTCTTCTGGTGGGTGAAGCTGATTCCCCCCACGGCGAAACCGATGATTCCGAGTACGATGAGGAGAATTCCGACGATTGTTGCGGGTTTCATGATGGCCTCTTTGTATTGAGATGCATTTATCGCCATCATCAACAGCGGATAAAGAAGTATTCTGCATCTCACCTCAAGAGACCGGTCGAGATCGCTTTAGCTTTGACCGTACCTGCCTTCAGCTTTCATCAAGCGGTCTACATTCAACAGAACGATTGAAAGCAGGATTCAAATGGCACTGACCAATGTATTAGTCGATGAACTCCGCGATATGTATAGCGCGGAGAATCAACTTGTCAAAGCACTTCCAAAACTGGCCAAAGGCGCCAAGAATGCACAGCTAAAAGCCCTTTTTACCGCCCATCTTGAAGAGACGAAAGAGCAGGTGCTCCGCCTTAAACAGGTCTTCGAGATTCTCGAAGAGAAGCCAACGGGAGAGCACTGTAATGGTATGGAAGGCGTCATCGAAGAGGGCGCGGACGCTCTCGAGAAGGACGAAGAAGGCGCATCGTTCGATTCAGGGATTGTGGGAGCAGCGCTCCGAACGGAACACTATGAAATTGCAGGCTACACTGCCGCAATCGCGATGGCGGACACGCTCGGCTTGAAAGATGTTTCGACCCTTCTTACGAAGAACCTGAAAGAGGAGCAGCTGGCTGCCGAAAAGATTCTCGCGGCAGCAAAGCCGATCCTCCAGGAGTCCGCGAATCAGCCGGAAGAAGAAGACAAAAAGCCCAAAACAGGGAAAGAAAAGTATTCGGCGCAGAAGAGCCGGGAAGATGAGAAGAAGGCGGCTCCCGATCTCGCATCGCACCGTTCTTCTAAGTAGAACAACCATTATAAGGGGCGGTCCCAGGGCCGCCTCTTATATTTTGGAGACTCGTGATTGGCGCTCGATGCATTCGGCCTTGATCTTCTCATACTTGGCTTGTAGCTCATCCAGTTCCAGGTCGCTGAGATTCTCGATATCAATCATTTGATCTCGCGCTTTATCGATAGCACGGATAAGTTCATTGAGCTTTAGATTGATGGCTCTCGCATCGCGGTTTTGCGTGTTCTGAATGAGAAAGACCATCAGGAAAGTCACAATCGTTGTGCCTGTATTGATGACCAACTGCCACGTGTCGGAGAAATGAAAAATAGGACCGACGGCAGCCCAGATAACAATCACTAATCCCGCGCCTGCAAATGCCCACTTCGAGCCGAGCCAGCCCGAAGCGGAGGCTGCAAACTTTCCGAACCGATCATTCGTCGTTCGCGTTTGTACTTCAATGGCGGACTTATTCACAGGATAGACCTCTCTTGAGCGGGACATAGCTAAGTACGACTGCTTAATCATTTAGATGCATCTTACAGTTGAGTCTGCGACATTGAATGCGCGAAGCCATAGGCTGACCGCTGCCGACGTGCAGCGAGAGGAGAAGCAGCGATGGCTGTGATGATGCAGGGATTTTATTGGGATTGCGCGATCAAGGAAGAGAAGGAGGGTGAGTGGTGGAACTTTCTCAATGAGGAGATTCCGAAGCTGGGAAAAGAAGGAGCTGCCTTCGATGCAATCTGGCTTCCTCCTTTCTCGAAAGCCGCCGACTCAAATTCAAACGGCTACGATCCATACGACTATTTCGACCTTGGCGATTACGATCAGAAGGGTTCCGTCAAAACTGTCTACGGCAACGGCGAAGAGCTTCGGAGGCTGATCGCCACCATTCATAAAAACGGAATGAATGCGATCGCAGATATGGTGATCAACCACAATTCCGGAGCCGACGAGGAAGAAGTGAATCCTCTCGACGGCAAATCCCGTTGGACAAAATTCAATCCCAAGAGCGGTAAGTTTCCTCGCGATTGGAACTCCTTCCATCCCAGTCGCTATGAACGAACAATGATCGAAGGCGAGAAGTTCGCCGGTTTTCCTCATCTTTGCCATCGCAATCCACGAGTCTATGCAGCGATGTTCGAATATGCCAGGCTCATCATTGAAGACCTCGATTTCGATGGCTTCCGCTTCGATTTTGTGAAGGGCTTCGGTACGTGGATGATCGCACTACTAGCTAAATATCAATATCAAAAGAAGGATGGACGGGAGTTCACGCCGTTTGTCGTGGGCGAATATTGGTCCGGCCCAGATGATATCAGCGGCTGGCTCGACGGCGTTGCGGAGTTTACCGACAGCCAGATCGCAGCTTTCGATTTTCCTCTGCGCTACAAGCTGAAGGACGTCTGTGACACCCCTAATTACAATCTACGCAATTTGACCGATGGCGCCTCGGTATCGGCTGCTCGTCCGTTCAATGCGGTCACTTTTACGGAAAACCACGACATGGGTGGGAATGAGGTCATCAATGACAAGCTGCTGGGCTACTCCTTTATCCTGACGCAGGATGGCTACCCATGTATCTTCTGGTGGGATTACTACAACTGCCAGCTTGCCCGGCCTGGAAGTCCTAATGGAATTGACGCACTGATCGCGGCGCATCATGCTCATGCAGGTGGAGAAAGCTGCATTCTGCACGCCGATCCAGACCTTTATATCTCGCAGCGTGGCGGCACGGAATCGCAAAGCGGTCTGATCTATGTGCTGAATAATCTCGGCAACCAGTGGAGTGGCACCTCGGTAAAAACGAAGTGGCCTAACCAGAAGTTCAAGCCAGTCGCCTGGGATGGTAAGGAAGAGGCACATCCGGACGAGAGAACCACGGATGGTGAAGGAAGTGCTGAATTTCCGGCGCCACCGCGAGGGTACTGTATCTACGCTCCGGTGAATGACTGATGATTGATTCAGGGATCGCCTTATTGGAAAACACCATTACCCCCGCTAATCGCAAGACTGTACTTGACCAGCGCAGACGCGCAAAGATGGCGACATCGGCCCACGCCTACGTCCGCGGAAATACGGTTCAGTTCTATGAATGGCTTCGCAGCAAGTCTGTTCAGTCCTCAATTCCTGCTGGACCCAATATATGGATATGCGGTGATTGCCATACCGGGAACCTGGGGCCAGTGGCCGACGTCGAAGGCAACATCGACATCCAGATACGCGACCTCGACCAGACCGTAATCGGTAACCCTGCGCATGACTTGCTTCGGCTCGGGCTTTCACTCGCAATGGCTGCGAGGAGCTCGGATCTGCCCGGAGTAACAACTGCGCTGATGCTCGAAGAGATGATCGGGGGTTATCTGTCGGGCCTTACAGGTCACTCCCCGAGGGTCGACCCGAAGGATATCGAGCCTATTCGGAGAGTGATGCAACAGGCGAAGAATCGCCAATGGAGGCACCTTGCGGAGGAACGAATCGAAGATGTAAAGCCGACCATTCCGCTCGGACCGAAGTTCTGGAAACTTGCGTCGAGAGAGAGTGAGGAACTTCATCGACTCTTCGACGAGCATGGTCTTCATCAGCTGATTCGAACGATTACCGGTCGTGAAGAACCCAAGAATGTCAGGTTGCTCGATGCTGCCTACTGGATGAAAGGCTGTAGCTCGTTGGGTCGTCTTCGTTATGCGGTTCTGGTTGGCGTAGGAGCCAAGAAGCAGCATGAGTATAGGTTGCTGGACATCAAGGAAGCCGTCACTGCGGCGGCACCCTGTTCAAAGTCTGCCAAAATGCCAACAAATAACGCGGAGCGTGTCGTAACCGGTGCGCGCAATCTATCGCCGTTTCTCGGAGATCGGATGATTGCCGCCAAAATCGGTGGACGCGAGGTTTTCATTCGTGAGCTTCGACCCCAGGATTTGAAATTTGAGTTAGCGGGACTTCAGCATTCGGAAGCGACAGCTATTGCGCGTGTGATGGCAGGCGTTGTCGGACGTGCGCATGGCCGCCAGCTCAAAATGCCCGAACGCCAGGCATGGGCAAAAGAGCTTAAAGGCCGTCACCTGAAAGGTCTCGATGCTCCTCGATGGTTATGGGGTGGAGTGCTCGATCTATCCGCATTGCATGAAGCCGCTTATTTAGAGCATTGCAGGCGGTACGCTCTCGGATAGGTAAAAGGATTACGTCGAACCAAGTTTGCAAGCTCATAAGCACAGGAAGATTAGTGGTTCAGGCCACTCTCAGTACGAGGATGGTTGTATCGTCTAACTGTTCCACGGCTGCTGACCACTCGGCAATCCACTGGGATAGAGCTGCACAGATTTCCTGCGCCGTCGCTCCTTTCGGTAGAGATCTGCAATAGTCCATCAGCCTTTCTTCACCAAATTCCTCCCATTGGAATTCAGCGCGTCGACTAATCCGTCGCTGTATACGACGATTGCCCAACCCCTCGAAACCGTAAGTTGAAGCTCCTGATAGGTCGCTTCGATAAATAACCCTATGGGCAAATCTCCATCTAGGAGAGCAGTTACTTCGCCACTCTCTGAAATGAAGATGGGTCGACAATGCCCGGCGTTGATATAACGCAATAGCCCGCTGCCGGAATCATATTCTCCGTAAAAAACATGGTGGCGTATCGGCTGTCGCCAAAGCGTCCGCAGAGATCACGATTGAGCATCGCAGCAAAAGCGGAAGGCGATGGTCGCTCGCTTGGTTGATCCAGGGTAAGCATCCGACCATGGGCGACGCCTGAAGATGCGCCATCATCAATGCCGCCGACATTCCCTTCCCGCTTACATCCACGCAGAGCAGACCAACCTCGTTGTTGTTGAAGGAAAAGAAATCATAGAGATCACCACTCACGATCCGGGCGGGTCTGGTCAGGCCCCACACCGTCGCACCTGATAGGGCGGGAGCAGAGCGGGGATAGAGGTATTGCTGTACCTCGCGGGCTAATGCTATATCCCGCTCGAGAGCAACACGGTACCCTTCCTGCTCCCGCAGCCTCTCAAGATGAGAGGTCATCTCATTGAACGAGGCGACGAGTGATCCCAATTGAGCCTCTCCGATAACCGGAATCCTAACCGAAAAGTCACCCATCCCGATCCGGTGCGCAGCGTGACTCAACGTGTCAATGACAGTGACGATGCGTCTGCTCAGACGGAGAGAAAGATAGGTGCCGCAGGCATAGGCGAGACCTAGGGCGTATCGACATATAGACTTTGCAAGTTTGCGTTGATTTGTTGCACTTGGGCAGTGGCGAGTCGATACGAGTTGAGCGAAACTCAGTAGTTGAGGATCAAAGACATACTTCCTGGCCGGGTGGAGCAAGTGGCCGG
>JAATFH010000003.1 GCA_015655315.1 Terriglobales bacterium | reverse complement strand
TATCAGCACCAAGCCAACCTGCAAATTCAGCGTGAAGTGGGCGATAACTTCCAGCTCACGGTCGGCTATCAGTATGCGGCCCTGCGGCATGGACTGTATTACACCGACACGAACCTTACTCCAACGGGCAAGGCGCTGGCCGATGGCCGACCGATCTTCGCCGGAACCTCCAACCGCCCGAATCCATCCTTCGGAGCCATCAACCTGCTCCGCTCGGGAACGACGACGAACTTCAACGGCGGTTTCCTGACGCTGCAGAAGCGGCTCTCTAAAGGACTTGAGTTCACTGTAAATTACATGTACTCGCATGCCCTGTCTGACAACATCGGGGAAGGCGGCAGCGTCAGTGATCCCACCAATGTCCACCGCGACTACGGCAACGCCGATAACAATGCCACTCACAATGTCGTCATCCAGGGACTCTATCAACCGATATTCGGCGCCCATTCGATGCGCTGGCTCAACGGCTTCGAATTCTCTTCGATGACCTTCCTGAACTCCGGATTTCCCATCAATGAAACCGCAGGCACCGATCTCAACAACGATGGCGTGGTCAACGATCGGCCTCTCTTCATCGCTCGTAACAAGCTGAACGGCTCCGGTCTTTCGCAGGAGGACGCGCAGATCAAGCGCTACTTCAACATCGGGGAACATGTTCGCGTCGCTGCGTTCTTCGAGGCGGAGAACCTGCTCAATACCAACAATCTGAACTGCAACACCACCACCGGATGCACCGGCTCGGTGATCAGCACCACGAACTCCAGTGACTTTCTACGGCAGACAGCGGCCCGTACTTCGCGCAATGTGCAGACCGGCCTGAGCCTGAAGTTCTAACCTATTCCTGCGACTCACAAGGCTGACACAAAACAGCGCCAGCCTTGTGAGATCGAATTAACATGCTTCTCTCTCTTATCAGAGGATAATTTCTGTCTATGCGCCTCCGCTTTTTGCCACGCCTGTTTTTTGCGGCAGCAGTTTTTGCTCTTCCTCATTTGTCCATCGCACAGACAATTGCCAAACCTCTACCGCTGCATGCCCCGCTACAGGACAAGGATTTTTACTTACTTTCTGCGCTTCAGTCTGATCCCGGCGTTCGCTCCGTGCTTGCAACGGATAAAACGTTGAGCCAGATAAGTGAGGAGCGGCAACGCTTTCTCGCTCAATCCCCGCAGATATGCAAAGGAAACGCCGCCTGCACGCTGAAGGCACTTCTCTGGACGGACGAAGAAATCCGCGTCGTCTCCTTCGCACTTGCACAAATCTATCGTGACAATGCGGCGATACAGGATTTGGTGAACAAGAACCTTCGCCCCAGTGGGACTTATGTGCTCTACGAAAATCAAAGTAGTGAACAACTGCTGGTGAACGCATGGGAAGTATGCGCGAGTGGCTTGAACGACATCATCTCTGTCTATGGACAGGGCGTCGCTCCACGCTATCCGCAAATCGATTCCATCTCGTTCGATGTGAACTCAGCTGATTTTCAGCAGCATGTCACCGACCTTACCACCCAGATATCCAGCGAACCGGCAGCAGCGCAGCTCTTCTTCGAGCCGTCGCTCAAGGCGGCGCTGCAACTGCTCGCATTGAATCATCGCGACGAGGCAGGCAGACTGGAGCCGATGGAAACGGGAGTGAATGAGGTCGCGGTGAAGGCGATCCCCTCCATCCAATGGGATAAGTTTGCGTACTCTGTCATCGTCGTTCCCGGCGCTGGCCCCAGCGACCCCAACACTGCTCTCTCAGAAGCAGGCCGCAGGCGCACCACGCTCGCCGCCGAGGCCTATCATGCGGGCAAAGCGCCATTCATCCTCGTCTCGGGTGGCTATGTGCATCCATCGCAGACACGCTTCGCCGAGGCGATAGAAATGAAGAAGGCCCTGCTCAAGGATTTCAACGTACCGGAGGCGGCGATCATCGTCGATCCGCACGCGCGTCACACGACTACCAATATGCGGGATGCCGCGCGCGAAATCTATCGCTACAACATGCCGATGAACAAGCCTGCGCTCGTAATCAGCGATGCCGCCCAAGTCGGCTACATCGCAGGCCAGTCCTTCGCCGATCGCTGCCTGAAGGAGATGGGCTATCTGCCGTACCAGATCGTCAGCCGCCCCTCCGATACCAGCCTCGTCTTTCTGCCAAAGATTGAATCGCTGCAACAGGACCCGCTCGATCCGCTCGATCCGTAGAAAATAAATGGCTGCTACTGCGCCACGCGCAATATGACGTGGCGCTTCCGTGAGCGATGTACCACTGCCGCAGGCTTTCAGTCCGCGGTCTCGGAGTGAACTGATGAAGCGCAAATCTACCTTGGCTATTTTCCTGGCCGCTACACTCTGTCTTCACGAAACAGCCTTTTCCTGGGGTACGCGCGCACACGCGGTCATCGACCACACTGCAGTCGACACACTGCCGGACGATGGCCCCGTCTTCCTCAAAAAATATGCCGACTACATCGCCGGATCAGCCAGCATTCCCGATACCTGGCGCCAGGCATCGGAGCCTTTCTCGAAAATCGAGGAAGACCCCAACCACGGCTGGTTTCGTGAGCAGTTCGCGTTCATGAAAGAAATTCCACGCTCCCGCTACGAGTTCGTGCTGGCGCTTTATCGCGAAAATCTCCGCATCCAAAAGTCCGATCCGGAGAATGCGCGCCTCATGAATGTACGCTGGACCGGCACGCTGCCGTATGCCGCTGCCGAAGTCTACGGCCATCTCGTCGCAGACATGCGCTATCTTCGCAAGGCCCGCGCCGACGGCAAAGACACAGCCTTTCTGGAGCAGACCTGCGCCTTCTACGTAGCGTGGATGGGACACTACATCGGCGATGGCTCGCAGCCGCTGCACGATACGATTCATCACGACGGCTGGCAGGGACCAGACCCTAATGGATACACCCGCGACCCGAAAATCCACGGACGCTTCGAGTCGCAATATGTCGATGCCATCGCTCTCACCGAAGAGGATATTCTCCCCCGTATCGGGAAGCCCGGCCATCTGAAGGGTGATGTTTTCGATTTGATCCTCGCTCATCTCGACGAGGCAGGCAGCAACGTGGAAGCGGTCTACAAACTCGACAAACGAAATGCCTTCGCCGATGTTCACGACCAGGAAGCAAGAGAGATGGTCTACAGCCGCACAGCCGCAGGCGCACGCATGCTGCGCGATCTTGTGTATCGTGCGTGGCTTGAAAGCGCATTGCCCGTGACTCCCGTCAAGCCGGGCCCGACCGATCAGAGCAATCCTCTTTACAATCCAGAAACCGGTTCAGCGCCCGCTGCCATGTCCCCTGAGGTCATCAAGTAAGACTCTGTTCCGGACAGAACGCACCTCGATGGCTGGTCGGAGACCGCTTTGACCAGCCGGCTCCTGATGAATTCCCGGGTCCGGAGAAAATAAGGGCTTTTATCGAGGAACTATCTGCTTCTCGCATCCGTATCCGCGTGTCATGGCCCATGATGTTCAGTTCGCCCTTCGCATGATCTTCTCGCATCGCTGGTTCTCAGCTGCGGTGGTGGCAACGCTGGCCCTCGGGATTGGCCTCAACACCATGGTCTTTACGCTGATCAACGCAGCGCTGTTCAAGCCTGTTCCCGTCCCTGGCGGTGCGCGATTGGTGGCCATCCGCAATCACAACCTGTCGCAGAGCCAGAACACGATGGGCATCTCCTATCCGGACTTCCGCGACTACCGAACTCAGGCGTCTTCAATGGAATCACTGGAAGCGGCAAGCGACGAAGAGGGTGTTCTCAGCGAACGCGGTAATCCTCCGCAGGCCTACCAGATGGAGCACGCCTCATCCGGCATCTTCGAGATGCTGCATGTCCAGCCCATTCTCGGCCGCGGATTTCTTCCCGACGACGACAAGGCCGGCGCCGCTCCTGTCCTCGTTCTTGGATACGGCATCTGGAAAGACCGTTACGGCAGTTCTCCCAACGTCATTGGCCGTCAGGTGCGCGTCAATGAAAAACCGGCGACCATCGTCGGAGTCATGCCCAAGGGATTCAAATTCCCCACCACCGTAGATATGTGGATGCCGTTGGTTTCTACCCCGGAGCTGGAGAAGCGCAGCAATCGGCCCCTTCAGCTCTTCGGCATGCTTAAACCGGGTGTTGGCATTATCCCAGCCACTAGCGAGTTGAATGGAATCGCTCACCGCCTTGCCATGCAATACCCCGACACGAATAAAGATGTCGGCGCGACCGTCGAAACCTTTCAGCAGCGCTACAACGGCGGAAACATTCGCCTGATCTTTCTACTCATGCTAGCTGCCGTAGGGTTTGTGCTGCTGATTGCCTGCGCCAACGTCGCAAACATGATGCTGAGCCGCGCCATGGGACGGCAGCGTGAGATGTCGATTCGCACCGCACTGGGAGCCTCACGGTGGAGGGTTATCCGGCAGTTGCTGATCGAGAGTGTACTGCTCAGCATATTCGGCGGCGTGCTCGGTTTGGCGCTGGCCATGGCCGGTGTCCACTGGTTCGATCTTGCGACACAGAATGTCGGCAAACCTTACTGGGTGCAGTTCGTCATGGATTACTCCGTCTTCGGCTACTTCGCCGCGCTCTGCATCCTTAGTGGTCTGCTATTCGGCATAGCCCCCGCACTGCGTTCTTCCCGCGTCGACCTCAACGATGTGCTGAAAGAAGGCGCACGCAGCGTAGGCAGACATCGCGGCGGCAGACTGTCAGGAATACTCGTTGTCCTCCAGTTCGCGCTTACTCTTGTGCTGCTCACGGGAGCAGGAGTCTTTGTGCATAGTCTGATCGAGAATCTATCCGCCAATCGGTCCGTACCTCTGGACCAGATCATGACCGCGCGCATCGGCTTTCCCGAAGACCGATACAAAGACACCGATGCACGGCAGCGTTTCTATGACCAGCTCTTGCCACGATTGAAAGCCATTCCCGGCGTTACTCATGTGGCTCTAGGATCGGATTTGCCGGGACTGGGCGCTGCCTCCAGTCAAATTGAGATCGAGCACTCTTCCGTCGATAACGCGGCACATCGTCCTTCCGTGTCATTTGTGGTGCAGTCTCCAGGCTACTTGGACGCAATCAACCTTCCGATTCTGCTCGGCCGTGATTTCAACGAAATCGATGGCACAGCCAACCACAAAGTCGCCATCCTTACCCGACAATGCGCCGAACATTTCTGGCCAAACCAAAGTGTTATCGGAAAGCGCTTCCGTTTCTACGACGACAAGAACAAGCCCGGCGAATGGATCACGGTCGTCGGCATGACGGCGAACATTGTCCAGCAACTCGACGAGAATGAACCAAAGCCACTGCTCTATGTCCCTTTCCGCCAGGAGGGCTGGAACGGCATGGCATTGTTGGTCCGGTCGAGCAGCAACCCGACCGCAGCCGTGCGCGCTGCGCTGCAGAATCTCGATCAGGATCTCCCGTTACGCGATGTATACATGCTGCCCCAGGCGGTGGAACACCGGCAGTGGTATCTGCATCTCTTCAGCAAACTCTTTACCGGATTCGCACTGATTGCATTGATGATGGCCTCCGTCGGCATTTATGCCGTCATTGCCCAGGCAACCAGCAGCCGCACGCAGGAAATTGGAGTGCGTATGGCGCTGGGAGCTACGACGCGCAACATCATCACTCTGGTCATGGCGCGCGGCCTGTGGCAGGTTGCCGTCGGGCTCGTCCTGGGTCTTGCTGTGGCATTTCCAGCTGCACGCCTCATGGCCAGCCTGCCCATCAGCGTCTCCCCTTCAGACCCGGTTGTTTTTATTGCTGTCAGTTTGTTGCTGACCCTGGTGGGCATCTTTGCCTGCTGGCTACCCGCGAGGCGGGCGGCTACGCTCGATCCGGTAAAAGCCATTCGATACGAATAAACGAGTGAACTGATACCTTGATTCTGGAACTATTCATAAGGAATGGGGAGCGGCGGAATCCATGAGTCAGGTGTCTATCTGGTTTGAGCGCAAATTTGAGTTTTCGTTTCCGGTCGAGCTGCATCCGAATCTCTGCGCACGTCTGCGCGGCACTCCAGCCAGATTGGAAGAGGTGCTTCACAGCTGTTCTCATCGAGTACTGATCGCGAAGGCGCAGGAAAAATGGTCGGCGCAGGAACACACAGGCCACCTGCTCGATCTCGAACCATTGTGGCTGGCGCGAGTGAATGATTACGTAGCAGCCAGCGATCAACTCACCGCGACAGACTTACAGAATCGGAAAACCGACGAAGCAAACCATAACGCGCGCCCATTGGAAGAGATTCTGACTGAGTTCCGTACTGCGAGAGGAAAATTACTGCAGCGCGTGGACGAATTGGATGCGTCGCTCTTTTCTCTATCCATTCCTCATCCGCGATTGAAGACGCCCATGCGACTCATAGACCATCTGTATTTTGTTGCCGAACACGATGACCATCATCTCGCGCGAATATGGGAACTAGTTAACGCCGTCCTGTAGCTCGAACACGACGATCTCCAGCGGCTTCATTTGATGTTCCAGGAGTCATTGAAAGAGCGCTGTCCAAAAAGAAATCCGCGCGAGGGATCTTCTCCTCGCGCGGAATCTTGAACAAGTCCTAGAAGGACAGCTTCGCAGCTACCTGCAGCTGACGCGGCGGGAAGAACTGCGTGATACTGCCAAATCCGCCGTCGCTGCGGTTGGAATCCGGCGGTCCATAGTTGACGTGGTTGAGCACGTTGAAAGCCTCGCCACGAATGTCCAGCAGCGAAGACTCGCTCCAGAGATGGAAGCCCTTGTGCAGGCCGAGATCGAGCTCGTTGAAGGAATAGTCGCGCAGGGAGTTGCGGCCCGCGTTCCCATAGGGATGGGTAACATCCGTCGGGATGCTGACCGTCCCCGAGTTTAGGAAGTTCGATACGGCTGTCGTGGTCTTGATGCGCTGGCCTTCCGGGGTGACCGGATTGCCCGTCACATTCGGACGATAGGCGAGAAGGTCGCTGACGTCGAAGGCCGCCGACTCGCTGTAGGTAAGGTTCACAGGCTGGCCGCTTGTGGCTGTATTGATCGCCGTGACCTGCCAATTACCGAGCAGCAAGTCCATCGCACGGGAAGCGTTTCCGCCAAAGCGGCGTCCATGTCCGAAAGGCAGATCCCATACCAGCGTGAGTGTGTCATTCAGCGGCTGATCGTAAGCCGACTCTCCACGCTCACCGTTCAGATTCGCCAGGTTTACGCGCGAGTTATCGCCATTCGGCGTATCGAGGTGGCCTGAGGCGTTATCGATGGCTCGCTAGTAGGTGAATGCGTTGAGCAGGTACAGTCCACCCGAGAAGCGGCGCTCAAGTTTAGCCTGCAGTGCGTTGTAGCTGAGGAAGCCAGCTGGGATCGATTCCTCGATACCGGTGAAGGTGCTGATGGGGCGGCGAGCTTGCAGGCTCAACGCCTGTCCGGCCAGGTTGGGAGTCGCCTGGTTCAGATCGGCGAGTACCCAGATGTGCACGCCATGTGAACCGATGTAGGAGACAGTCAGAGTCGTATCCTTGGCGATTTCACGCTGCACATCCAGATGCCAGGTCTGTACATAGCCGGTCGGGATGTCCTTGGGAATATAACGAGTTTGAGCGAGCAGCGTGCTGAAGTTCGCAGGGCTGGCGAAACCGTTCGGATAACCTTGCTGCACCGTGCGGAAGCAGCCGATAAAGTTGTCGCCCGTGCAAACCTGCTGCGGCGTTCCGGCGCTGACCGGAGCAAAGGGAGCAACCTGTGTGATGGATGAGTTGACGATGTACGGTCCGTTATAAGCCAGAAGGTTTTCGCCGCCTTCGCGGTTGAACTGATCAAAGCTCAGACCATAAGCCGAACGGATGACTGTCTTCGGATCGACCTGATAGGCAAAACCGAAGCGCGGTGCGAAGTCCAGCTTGGGTGTGTGCACGAGAGCGCGGTTATACAGAGAGCCGCCCGACGCCTGGATGAGCGTGTTCGTGGTGGGATCGAAGTTCGCCAGGTGATTACCGGAAACAAACTGCGGTGTCACTAACTCATAGCGCAGACCGGCATTGATCGTCAGTTTGGGGCTGATCTTGATGTCATCCTGGAAATAGAAGAAGTTCATGTTCTGGTGATAGTTGACGATCACAAAGTTGTTCAGCTGATAGGTGGAACGTGCACCAGTAAGGAAGTCAGTAAGATATGCTGCCTCACGCGCACCTGTATCGCTGGTACCAGCACCGTTCTGGCTGAATGCGCCGTTGAAGTTCTCGGAGCCGTACACCGGGTTGAAGTCGTCAATTTCGGTGTTGATGGAAAGAAACTCCCATCCCAGCTTCATGCTGTTACGCCCTTTGAGGATCGAATAGTTGACCTTCGGATCGATCACGAAAGGGTTTTGAAACTGCGGGTTCGAGCCCTGCGCACCCCAGGAGGTGAAGCCGGTCACGTTTTCCGAGCTAAGAGCGCGGACAACGGTAGGATCGGTCGGAAGGCCGGGGATTCCTGCCTGCGTATTCAGGCTCTGCTGGCCAACAAGGTAAGGAGACTTTCCGCCCTGTGTCCAGGTAAAGCCAATACGGCCGTCGATGATTGAATTCTGATTGAAGGTGTGAGTGACACCCGCTGCTACCTGCTTGTTGTAGGCGTGAATCGTACCGTTACCGCCGCCGCCAGCCAGACCCGGGATCGAAGACGCGTCAACGATATTCCCCTGGTGATCGCTATAACGGCCAAAAATCACCGTTTTGGGATTCATGTAGTAATCGACGCGGGCATCGCCCTTATCATCGGTCAGGGTTGCCTTCGGTAACGAGGCATAGTTGTTGGAGAAGCTGTTGGGAACGTTAGGCGCTGGCAATGCTCCAATGACCAATTGGGCCAGCGGTGTCCAGTCAGATTGTGGAACCACGCCGTTTGCGTACACTGCACCCGTAATCGGATTGCGTAGCGGTACTGGATTGCCTTTGGTGTCCACGAAAACACCCTGGCGCTGCTGTACGGTCGGGATCGTTGCAGTCGTGTATTGACCCTGTACCTGGCGGTTGCCTTCGTAGTCGATGAAGAAGAAGAGCTTGTCCTTGATCACCGGACCGCCCAATGCGCCACCGAACTGGTTGCGGATCAGCACCGGCTTCTGGCGCTGGCCGGTAAGTACGTTGACAGGCGGCAGAAATGGACCGACGGCGTTGAGCGAAGTGTTGCGGTTATACTCCCACACGCGGCCGTGAAACTGGTTGGTGCCGCTGTTGATGGAGACGTTGATCACGCCGCCGGAAGCGCGTCCGAACTCGGCACTGTAGTTGTTGGTTTCTACGCGGAACTCGCTGATCGCGTCGGGCGAGGGCGGAATCGCCTGGTTCGAGACGCCCTGGTTCGAGGTACCGTACGCGTTGTTGTCCAGACCATCCAGAAGGAAGTTATTGAACTCCGACCGTTGTCCGTTCACGTTGAACGACGCATCGCGGCTGGTCACCGACTGGTTCTCGAGAGTGTTGCGGCGTACGCCCGGGACCAGTGTTGCCAGATCGGCATAGGCACGGCCATTCAGGGGCAGGTTGCGTACTTCGGTCTGTGAGATGATCGTGCCGGTATCGCTGGTCTCGCTCTCAAGCTGCGTGGCTGCGCCGGAGACGGTCACGCTCTCCGAGACGCTGCCGGGCTTGAGTGTCACATCCACGCGCTGACGGGCGTTGACGCCGACCGTAAACGGGTCGGTCACAGCCTCGCTGAATCCGCTGGCTGACGAATCGATCTTGTATTGGCCGATGTGCACATCGGTGAACTGGAACTGGCCCTGATTATCTGTCGTCACCTGGACGGAGACGCCAGTGGCAGTGTTGATCAGCTGCACTTTGCTATTGGCGACAGGCGCGCCGCTGGAATCGCGCACATACCCCAGAACCGAGGCGGTTTCAAACTGTGCGTGCAGTTGCAACGCGGAAAAGCAGAGGAGGAAAAGACAAACATACGTCCAAAGTCGCTTTCCCGTGGGAAAACGTTCGGTGCGGAACCGGGCAGTGAGGCCGGAAGGTTTGCGCAACGGAGATTCCTTTTCTACACGCGTTTTGAAACGGCGCTCCCGTGCCTTCATGTGCGCGTGTTTATCTTGTGGTTACTGCGGGAGCGGCGCGCGTATCAGAACCCATACTGACGCGCCCATACGGACGAGGACAAACTCAACAGGTTCTCAGCTGTGAATACACTCATGCTCAGAATGGGATACCGAGGTTACGAAGGGGTTACTAAAATGTCAATTTTTAGAAAATATTCAGGACGGGCTGCGGCGGGGCGCCTACCTTATTCATCGGATTCGACGAGGGGGCCGACTTCTTCGCCCTCGGGGGTGAGTTCCAGTTCGTGGACGGGATAGAGGTGGCCGATTTCGTCGCGCTTGCCGCAGTTGGCGGAGGCGATCTGGAGGCCGTAGAGCAGAAGGCTGGCTCGCTTGGAGTCGATCTGATTGGCAGCCAGGGCGCGGAGGACTTCGGTAAGGACCATCTGGACGGCGGTGCGGTCTTCGAGCATGGGCAGGGTGAGGGTTGCCGCGGCAGGGACGGGTGCGGTGGCTCCGTTGACGATGGCTTCGGCGGGCGTGACGGCGAAGAGGTTGCGGCGTGACTGAAGGTGGAAGTAGCAGAAGCGGTGTCCGCGGATGGCGATGGCGGCGCACTTCTTTCCGCTGGGACGAACGTGCTGGCACTCGTAGACTTCGGATTTCTGTCTGGCAGGCATGGGTATCTCTCCCCTCCCCTGGTGGGGCGGGCTGGTTTCGTTTGTTTTCAGGGGTTTACGAGGGGATCGTCCCCCGCTATTCTGCTGATTCTGCTTGGGTTAGGTGGCTTCTAGTGTTTTCAATCACTTACGAGGGGGTCCCGGCTTCTCTGATAATGAAGAAACGCCCGCGCTAGCGGGCGTTTCTTTTAATTTCTACTCTTATGTCTATTTTAGCAAGTACGAAGGAAATAGTAGGCACGATTGGCGCAGGTTTAATTTGTTTAGTTTCAGGAGATTGCGGCAAAAGTGCCCTTCGTGAAGGCTTGACGAGGAGTCTGGGGCTTGAATCGACCACCCGCTCAGGCTAAGCTGAGTGGCCTCCCCTTTCGAGGTCTCACAGTGCTAATGCCACACCTGTTTCCAGGTTTTAGCGGTTCTATCATTTCCGTAGCCATTATCGGTGGGATGTGGATCTTTCGCCGGGCAACTAAGAAGTTCTCAACCTACAATCTCGGCCCTGGCGGTAATCCGCTTGCTTATGAACCAATAATGAATCGCTACATTCGCCTTGCTGAATTAATGGTAGGCATAGGCACAATCTCTGTCATTTTCTTGGTCACATCTTCAGCAATACGTGACGTATCGAGTGGCAGGATCGCATGGATCTTTGCATCCCCGATGATAATAATTGCTGCAAGTGTCCTATATGGAATCTGCTTCGTCGCCAGCCAGATCCTAACATTTGAGGACGTGCTCCATGGTAACCCGCATACAGCAAATAGCTATGCACTAAACGAAACATTGGGCTTCAGCGGATTGCTCTGCTTCATTATTGGATATATTTGGCTCATTCTTGCTGCGATCAATATGCACGACGCCGCCATTGGCAAATGGACCTTAGGTCTGTCTGATGAGGTCACTAAAACTCTCATTGAGAAGATTCTAGGTTGGCCCATCGCGGTTATTGTAATTTGTCTGCTTTTTAGGCGTTCTCTAGGAACTCTCTTGGGCCGAATAAGGGGGTTTACCGCTAAACTCCCCGGAGGTTCTGAGCTGAACGCATCCCTTTCTGCTGCGGCCCAAAATAAGCCCTCAACTCAAGAAGAAGATCAGCTTGCATCGTTGAATCCAATGCAAAATCTTCTTCCTCTGGAAGAGCCCTTGAGGCAACGTCGGGAACTTGTAAAGGCTCGTGGTGCGGGCGTAGAAATTGTTAGTAACCAAGTACATGACATTAAAAGTGATCTTGCCAAGCTCCAGTTCTCACTTAATACCGACGAAACAACAGAGATTTTGATTAGGCAACTTGCCGTAACGCAGCTTGCCCTCCGTGCTGAAATAACTTATCGATTGATTTTCGGTAGCCAAATTAGAGCATTACAAATGCTTAATGAACTTCCTTCAAACGAGGTATCTATCCAACCAATCTATGAGAAGGCAGTAAACGATGAACCGGAGTTCTACCAGGGTTATTCGTTTCAGAATTGGCTGGATTTTCTTCTCAAGCAGTTATTAATCATCCACCAAAACAACAAGTATGCAGTTACTTTGTACGGTAAAGACTTTCTCGTCTGGTTTACATCGGGATCGTTGCCTATAAAAGCGCACTGATATCAATCTTGTCGAGGACCTATGTCGTAGAAACAACTTGGCCTTGCTGGCGCAAGGCTTCGCACGAACTTTGTTCGTGCGGGTCCTTCGACTCCGCTGCGCTTCGCTCAGGATGACGGCAGTTGAGGGGGTGATGCTTTGTTCACTCTTGTTCAGGATGACGGCGGTTGTGGGGGCGATGCTTTGCTCACTCTTGCTCAGGATGACGGGGTGATGGGAGGGTTGGTCGGCGATTCGTTCAGGAAGCTTTTGCCCCAGTCCTGGCTCAGGTCTTGCCATGCCAGGTTTTGCGGTTCGATGAGGGTTAGTTTTTTGGTTCGTCTCCAGCCTTTTAATTGTTTTTCTCTTGCTATGGCGGATGCGGCGGTTGCGTAGCGCTCGAACCAGACTAAGTGGTGGCAGCGGTATTCCTTGGTGAATCCGTCGTGCAGGTTCTGTTTGTGCTGTTGTACACGGAGTTCTAGGTTGCTGGTGATGCCTATATATATGACCCTTGTCCGGCTGGACATGATGTAGGTGTAGTAGGTTTGGGCTGGCATCCTGCTCTTTAAGTTAGTTGGGTGGTTCGTGGTTGTCTTGATTGCTTTGGTAACTCGGCGGAGATTGAAAAGCTAAAGCGGGCCGAGCTTTGCTCGGCTTCTCACGAACCCTTCGACTTCGCTCAGGGCAGGCTAAAGCGTGTTCGTGAGGGTCCTTCGACTTCGCTGCGCTCCGCTCAGGATGACGGCGGCTGGGGTGGGGGCGCGGCCTTGAGTGACGACGAGATGCACATCGAGAAATGAAAGAGCCCCAGTTTCTACCGGGGCTTTTCATTTGCCCCGGACGGCTAGTCCGCCGCCGGAGGCTTGTTTTTTGTGGGTTTACGCTAAAGTAAAAGTCCCGCTCGGACATCCCGCGATCAGTGTTTAACTTATGAATTTTAAATAGTCTGCGCCCATTCACGCGGAGGCTACAATCGAGTCCATCACGATCTCAGGGGCGTGGCCGTTCTACGGTGCGCTGATAGAGTTCCCGACCATTCCTTGAGTGGGCGGGTTTGAGTAGTGGCAGGCTCCGGCGACGTTCTGCGACGCGCTGGTGAAGGTAACAGTTCCCTGCTGGAAGTAGGGCGGGTCGGTATTCTCGAACAGATCGCCTGTCTGGGGGGTGGGCGGCGGAACGCCGGCATCGGTGGCGACGAAGCCGGCAGGCATCGTGAAGCTGAAGCCGTAGCATCCGCCGACGGGGCAATCGATATGTTTTCCGCCGAAGGAGCATATCTTGTCGTCGGTGCACCCACTGCCCGCCTTGCATTCGCAGGAATTCCCATTCCAGGAGCAGAAGTTGGCGGGCTTGCAGGAATTCGCATCCGCCTTCAGGTCGGTAGCTGAGCTCAGGTCCAACTTTACCGTCAGGACACCGGTGGTGGAATCATAGCTGTCAAAGGTGGCCCATGACCCGGAAGACGGAGTCACAATGAATTGATCGTTGGGGGCAACGACGCGGGCAGCCACGAACGTGCTCATCGCCTCCTGCTGGCTGAGGTTCGGGCCGATATACAGGCTGTAGCGCTGCCGAGTGTTATTCGTCCCAAAGAGAACGAATACAGAATAGGTCTGTCCCGCCTGAAAGACATTGGCTCGGTCCTCCACTGGTGGTTCCGGGCTGGTCGGGACTTTTTGGGCATTCCCCGAGAGCGACGTATCGATGTAGTAGTGAGCATGGTTGAGCGTAAGCGTGCTGCGCTGGCCATTTTGCTGGCCCATCATCCGTACGGCGGGTCGATTGGTGAGGTCGGTCGGGGGGGCAATGCCCTTCAGTTCCGCATCCGTCACCGTCTGGCGGTAGAGCGGCACTCCATAGCAGGATTGCGTCTGGCATGGAAGCGTCCACGGGAGGGTAGTGCAACTCACTGTGCTGCCGGAGGCTGCGCACGAAGGATAGAGAACGGTAGTCAAGTATTCATACGGGCTGGTGGAGACAGTTGCACCGGCTCCGCTGGCCGTCGGCGTCGCAGGAGGCAACTGGCCACTGGCGCACTCGTCGGTGGCCAGCGGCGCATTGAAGTACGAGACCGCCGGTTTCGACAGCAAGTCCGACAATTTCGTAATAGAGATTGTAGGACCGGACTGCGGGGTCGCCTGAGTATTGTTGGACGTCAGGCCGGTGAGACTGCCGTCATTGTCGGTCAGCTCCGTTTGTCGGTCGATGTCGGTAAAGCCGTTCTCAACCGCGGTGTTCCAGGTGCAGTAGGTGTTCTGCACTGCGGTGAGATCGGGATTGTAGCCGCCACCGGGAAGATAGAGCGGCTGGATGACGAAGTGGTGGAGGTCTACATTGTTGTAGACCAGATTGCTGGAGTTGAAGGCGGGCGGATAATAGAAGCCATTCGGCTGCTTCCATGCGATGGCCGCATTCGGCAGGATGCAGTTGTTGCTGGCGCTGTTCGGCGGATTTTTGCCCACTGTCTGCTGCAGGACTCCATTGTTGAAGCCGTTGAACCATTGCTGGCTCCGGCAGTTTCCCTCCGGGTTGTAGGTGATATTCCCCTGCGAGTCGGTCGTTGACGGCTTGCAGTCGGCGACCGTGCCGATCTTTGTCACATGGATATCGGAATAGATATTGTTGTACTGGTCCGTCGGCCCGTCATAGATGCTGAAGAGCCGCTGGTTGATGGCGAAATCGGAGCCCTGGAAGCTGATCCCGTCATTTTGCGAGACGCAATAGTTCGCAATGCCAAAATTACAGTTCTTCAACCCGCTCGGATTGAATGGTCCGGCGTTGGACGCGTAAGGGTTGGCGGGAAGGCCGCTGGTTGGATCGCTGGAGGCGATCGCTTGCGTATTTCCCACCAGGATGCTGTTCTTCAACACCGACCAGTAGCTCTGGGGAGCGTCCGAGCGGGTATAGCCGCCGCCGCTGACGAAGGTCAGTCCGCCGTTCTGCACATCGGTAATTGCGGAATTGTCGACCAGGTACCACCATGCCCGCAGCCATACCGCGGCAAGATTCGTCTGCGCCCAGTTGAACGATGTCGTGTAGTGGTCGATGACCGTGGCCGCGCAATTGTCCAGCGCGGGCTCAGTGCCTGCACAAGGCACGGTGGTGGCGCAGGCATCGATCTGATTCGGGTACAGCGGGTTGCAGGTGGTCGTCTTCGTCCTCAGGTTAGTGACGACCGGATAATTGATATTCGGGTGCGGATTATCCGGAACGGCATACAGCTGGGAAGCATCGTCCGTGCCTGGGCCGTAATTCACCCCGGAGCATTGTGAGGTCTGTCCGACTGTCATGAGAGAGTTCATGGACGCTCTGCACGAATTGCCCTTGAACTTCATCAGAGGCACAGCTCCGAAGAGTGGCCCTGAGGGCACCCCGTTCGGATCGAACGCCGTCACCTGCTGCATACCAGCATAGTCTGTCCATGTTTCGTATTGCGAGGGCCCGCTGATGCCCGCGGGCGGCATCCAGTAGCAGGCGCCACAGGTACCCGTTCCCACCGCGGCGTTGTACTCGAAGTCGTTCCACGTATTCATGATCCAGAACGCGGAGGGATTCGTGACGTCGGTCTGATTCACATATCCGGGACCAATAATGGAGTTGTCCTGAATCTGGCCGCTGCCCTGGTTCGTGAAGAGAATGCCCGGCACCTGGCGCGGGTTTGTGGCGAGATCGGTAAGGCCCCCGCGCACCGAGATGGCAGCGTTGGAGTAGACCTTATTGTTGATCTCCGTCGCGTCTTCCAGATAGAAGCCGTGCCCGATGGATTTATAACCGACATTACGCGCCAGAATGACTCCCTGCGTGGCATGCACAGTGATGAAGCGCGTCATCGAATCGACGATTGACGAGTCGGCCACATAGGTCCCCATGAAACCCGTCGTCCCAGGGGGATCCGGCTGGGGCACGGTGCGGTCCATATGGAAGTGGACCGGATAGTGTCCGATGTAGCCGCCCTGGCCCAGTTGGTAGAACTCGACCCCCTGTACCTGGAAGACCTTGAAGCCTTCGCGCACTACGGTGTGCCCGCCATCGAAGTTGGTCGGCCTCGGCAGCGAGACGGGAAAGTGGTCGGTGACGCTTGGGTCGGTAATGGCGCTCGGGCCTTCCGAAGCGATGACTATATTCCGGGTGAGCAGCGCCACGATGGCGCGCGTTTCGATGTTATGCGCGGGCAGGGTGGTCGCCGGATCGGGCGTGGGCCCCGCGGTGGGATTCGCGGCAGCTACCTTGCTGTAATCGTAAGGGTTGCCATTGTGGGGCCATACTACCGGCGTCGTCACGTGAATTGTATTTGAGCTTTTATCTACGCTGCTGATCACCAACTCTTCCGAGTGGCTGGTGAGATAGTCCGTCGTGGTCACAACAATGTGGTCACCCGCCGTCCAATCCACGGCGCGGTCGATGGGGAAAGACATTTCCCCTCCCGTGAGTGTCTTCGTCAGCCGTCCCCAGCTCGTCCCGGAGTCTCCCGGATTGGCATCGATCGGGCCTGGCCTTGACCCCTTGGCGCCGCGCAGCGTCAGCGACCCGCCTGCGGATACGGCCAGCACCTTGCTGCCGAAGTAGGCTCCCTGTCCCGGGGGATCATTTGCTTCAAGAGGTTCGTACTGGTAGAAGCAGTCTCCGAGCGGCATGAGCGACTTCGATGCCAGAGTGCAGCTCGTCGTCGAATCGTGCGCCGGCATCGTCTTCATGACCACGTTGGGGTTAGAATTCCAGTCGGCATCGGAAACACCACACTGGCCGCCGCTGACGCAGGCAATGTTACCGGCTTCGTCTCCCTGGACTCCATACAGCCAGATGGTCAGCGGATAAGCGATGCCAGAGCCTCCCGCTCCCGCCTGCAGCGTCCCGCCCATCTCGACCAGGATCGAATGCGCGTGGAAATTAATCTGCGGACTTACGGGGTTGTCCGCAAATGAAAGTGATCCGCCATTCAGGATATTTACGTTCCGATAGACATAGGATCCGCACATCTTTCCGGGTGAGCACACATTTCCGGCATTGCCGCTCCCGTCCACGATGCAGCTCACACCATCGATCAACAGGTCATACGGCTGGGTCGCGTCCCCCCCGGGAAGGATCTTGTTAGTGCATTTTTCCACCTGAGGCTGCGTGCCGCCTCTCGGAGTACCGGGCGGCGAACCTGGCGGGGGTGAATTATCCGCCGACGTGTTCGGCGAGCTCCCGCACCCCATGATTGCCGCCACAAAGAAGGCACTCACCAGCAGCAGGCAGGCACGCAGGATCGGTTGCGATATTTTTCGCGGAACACCATTTCTTGCCAACACGTCGAACATCTTTCCGGGTCTCATCTTTCCTTCCCCTTGGTGCACATTCAAGACAGCGATAGATTCTGCTCTCTGCCTATGGCAGGGCTGTTATTGGATAGTGACGATCAGCGGTGCACTTTTCGTCACCGTGCCGCAGGTTGCATTGATCAGGATGGTCTTCGTCCCCATCTCCTGGATTGGAGCATTTGTATGGCCTGAGCCGGAGCATCCGGTCATGGTTGCCGCGACAAGCAGGACCACCGCCGCCAGGCTGAACCGTGCGTCAAATCTCCTTCGAGCGATCCCGAGGAGAAGGAACGACAGCGCGGAACAGAGCGCCATCATCCAACCCCGGCCTGTCATGCCTGACTGCGTCGGCGACTGGCTCACGATCTTGACGTTTGTCGTGACCTTCATAAGTCCCTTTCAAGCCACGAGAATTTAGCCGGGTTTCGAATGAAATGGATGTATGAGCCGTGGCCACACGAACCCGGATATACCCATCTCCACGGTTCTTCGAGAAGATCTTAGAGAGAGTTGGATTCCGATCCAATCCGAGTGACCACACGCTCGCAGCATGTGGAACCACACGGTATCAGCATTGAGATTTCTGCTATGGAGCAATTGGCATGAGGAGGGAGAACTTTACTGCATTTTCCGGGTATCGTCACCTGGGAATCGGTAACTGGAGCCGACGCAAGTTTGATGACATCCACATGATAAAAAGATAGTTACCGCCCTATTCCATGACCACGCCAATGATATCCATGGTGCAACAGGACCTCGGCTGCACTATTTCCTATATTTATCCTTTTGGGCGTGCACTGACGAAGGGTTTGAAGGTTTTCATCCTTGGGGTACTGGCAACCCTCAGCGCCTTCGGACAATTTCGTTCCACTCAGTGGAATGCAGACTCAGGATTACCGCAGAACAGCGTCCGCGGGATCGTTCAGACTCCAGACGGCTATATCTGGGTTGCGACGCTGAATGGCGTCGCCCGATTCGATGGTGTTCGCTTCACCATTTTTGACAAAAGCAATACTCCCGGCATGAGTTCCAATCGGTTCATTGCCATGGCGCAAGGGCAAGGAGGCGACTACTGGCTCGTTGCAGAAGATGGAAACATCGTTCGCTATCACGATAAGCGCTTCAGAACACTTGGGCTTTCAGATGGAATCAGGCCTGGCTCCCTATTCAGTGTCACAAGCGATGAAGCTGGTTCAATCTGGACCGGGTCAGATGACACACTTTATCGATGGAATGCTCTGACAAACCACTTCGACAAACAACAGTTCACTGAAGATAAAGTTTACTTCCGTCCGCTTTGGTGGATAGGCACGGGTTTTTGGGCTCTGCATGAGAATCAATTTCTGTACCTCCTGCATGGCGCATTTCATCGTTCCATGCTTCCGCCATGGATTGTGCGTGACGGAATCAAAACAGCAGCAGTAGAAAAAGATGGAACGATCTGGATAGCGCTGGCGAGCGGTGGATTCGTGCGAGTCTCGAACGGAAGCTACGAGCGCCTCGACCACCCATTCGAGACTGCTTTTCAAGAAGGTGATAAGCAAGGTTGGGTGCTTCACATCCAAAATGACCTGAATCGTTATCTCAGCTTTCCATCGCAAGATAGCAGAAGCTCGATCCAGGTCAACGCTATGACAACCGACTATGACGGCAATACGTGGATTGGCTCCGAGAGCGCGGGGCTTTTTCGTATTCAGAAGCAGTCGATCAGTATCTACTCAACTCCCCAGGGTCTGGCAGGAGAAAATATCTATCCGGTTCTCAGGGCCAGTAACGGAGATATGTGGATCGGCAGCTGGCCTGAAGGTCTTTCCCGGATTAGAGATGGGAAAGTTCTTACATATACCTCGCGGGACGGTCTGTCCGGACATGTGAGTGCCCTGGCTGAAGACAAAGAAGGTAACCTTTGGGTCGGCACACATGGCGGGGTACGAATACTGCGCCGAGGCCGGTTTATTGTTCCTGAAAATATTCCCAATGAAGAAATGACCTCGGTCCAGGTAATTTATCAGAGCACCGCCGGTCCTTTACTGTTGGGGACATACCATGGCGTGTATGTCATACGTGGCTCGCATTTCAATGTTCTGAGGACGCAGGATGGACTTGCAGCAGATGATGCCCGTGTCATTATCGCGGACCACAATGGCGATATCTGGATCGGCGGATATGGCGGTGTGACGAAGTTGAGCGGCCAACTGGTTCCTAAGGAGCGATGGACCGAACAGAATGGTTTGCCTAGTAACAACGTCCGCTCCATCTATGAGGACCCGGAGGGGAATCTATGGGTCGGAACCTACGATGGCGGTCTCGGATTATTTCGCCATGGTAAGTGGACTTCGTTCAACGTGGCTCATGGCCTCTACGATAACGGGGCCTTTCAGATACTTGAAGACAATCATCAGAACCTCTGGATGAGTTCTAACCATGGTATCTATCGCGTAAGCAAAGCGGATCTATATGCGTTCGCAGATGGGAAGAAGGCGCGTATCCAGTCTGTTGGCTATGGCAAAGCGGACGGCATGCTGAATATCGAATGCAACGGAGGCCTTTGGCCCAGCGGAGCAATCGATAGGCGCGGGTTTCTGTGGT
>JAATFH010000104.1 GCA_015655315.1 Terriglobales bacterium | reverse complement strand
GGGGACCCTTCGCTGCCGCGAGTCCTGAAAGCAGATCGTGTGAGATTCTACGATTCGCTGCAGGCAAAGGCCCGCGTGCTGGCCGAGAGACACGGCATTGAACTTCTCAGCTATATTGTGGAAGGCCATGAAGTCAAGACCATCGTCGACTTCCTACGTAATCATAAAGCGGATCTTCTGGTCCTGGGTCTGCACCAGCGCGACTTGTATGTAGCAAGGCTGTGGAGTACGGTCTACGAACTTGCGCAGGAGGCACCTTGCAGCGTTCTAGGCGTTCACTGATTTGCACAGCGGCGAACCTGAATTCGTTCGGTTGCGACGCCGACCGTCTGGAAAAAGTGTTTCACCTGTAATCGTAGAACTGTAAACTCTGGCCAAGGCTCGATCCGGAACGGAGAAGCCTCGACACCAAATCCCCTTTGCGAGGAGCCACTGAAGAGATGTCGAAGCGAACGATCATAGTTCCGATTGTAGTTTTGGGAGTTGCAGCGATCCTGCTTTTCACGATCAAAGGCTGCTGGAACTCATGGCAGGGCGGGAGCGCTGAGCAGCGAACCGATGATGCCTACGTGCGCGCGGACATGACGCCTCTCAGCACACGCATATCCGGAACCATACGAAAAGTTGATGTCAACGATTTCGAAACGGTGAAGTCTGGTCAGCTCCTCGTCGAACTCGATGACGCCGACTACCGCGCCATTCTGGCAGAGGCGAATGCGGCTCTGGCTGGTGCGCAGGCGCAACTTGAAGACAACCAGGCTGCGAAGCGAATCCAGGATGTCAAGATTCAGAACGCGGAAACTGTAGTCGAGCAATCGGCGGCTGCTGTGAGCGCGGCCAAGGCAGGGGTGGCCGCCGTTCAACCGGATGTTACGCGGAGTGCCATTGAACTCAAACGCCAGGAGAATCTTCTTGCCGCCAAAGCAGCCACGCATCAACAACTCGAGCAGGCAGTTGCGGATGCGGATCGCTTTTCCGGACTGCTTGCGAGCCGTCAAGCGGACCTGCAGCGCGCGGAAGCGGCGCTCACGAGCAGCCGTACCTTGCTCGAAGCTGAAAAGAGACAACGATCTGCGCTCGATGTTCGAGACAATTTGTATCGCGCTGAAATTCAGGCCAAAGAGGCAGCCATTGTCGTCGCGAATGTCAATCTCGGCTATACGCGAATCGTTGCGCCCACAGACGGGGCAGTGGGGGAACGCCATGTGCTCGAAGGGCAATTGATCGCTCCGGGAATGCAGGTAGTGGACCTTGTAAAGGGCGATGTCTGGATACAGGCAAACTACAAAGAGACACAACTGACCAATATTCGCAAAGGCGATGTTGCAGATATCAAGGTCGACACTTTTCCCGGGGTCGTATTGCACGGAAAAGTAGTCGAGATAGCTCCAGCCAGCGGCTCGCAGTTCGCGCTGCTGCCACCGGATAATGCGACCGGTAATTTCACGAAGGTTGTCCAGAGAATCCCCGTGAAGATCGCACTCGACCCAGGACACCCCCTGCACGACAAACTGCGCCCTGGTTTCTCGGTGGTGGTGACGATTCATGCCTCTGGCAAAAACGCGAAGGCGGAGGGCTCACAATCTTGAGCACTTCCCCTCCACAACCAGCATCTCTACCCGCGCCCGCCATTCGTGGGACCATCACGACTCATCCTTTAGTGGGAGTAGCCGGTGTTCTTCTTGGAGCCATGACCGCTACCTTCACCGGACGACTGATCAGTGTCGGGTTGGCGGATCTGAGAGGCGCCCTGCATCTCGGTGTGGATGAAGCTTCGTGGATCGGCACGGCGTTCAACGCAGCCTTGATGTTCATTGGCCCTTTTTCCGTCTATCTTGGTGGCCTGCTCGGCGCCCGAAGAGTTCTGCTGGCGTGCGCGGCGCTGTTTACATTGATCAGCGTGGCACTTCCCTTTGCACCCAACCTCCCTACGATGCTCGTTCTGCTCGTACTGGCAGGTCTGACGGCTGGAACCTTTTATCCCTTGACGCTCTCCTTCGTCCTGCGCAATCTGCCCATGCGTTATGTTCTGCTGGGCATCGCCATGTATGCCATGGATATCGTTTTTACAACCAACTTCTCGACATCGCTGGAAGCGTGGTACATTAACCATCTTTCCTGGCACTGGATCTTCTGGAACAGCGCCGTCCTGACTCCGGTCATGATGATACTTGTTTATTTCGGCATTCCCTGGCAGCCTCTGCCTCAGCCAAAGCCAGGTCAGCCGAAGCCGAACTGGAGAGGTTTTCTTTACGCGAGCCTGGGCTTTTCGCTTTTATACATCGCACTCGACCAGGGTCAACGTCTGGACTGGTTAAATTCCGGCACGATCGTTGGACTCGTTGTGTCCGGTATCTTTCTGCTGATTGTCACTGCCATACGGCATTTCAGGATGCCGAACCCTCTCATCAACTTCAAATTTCTGGCGAGACGAAATACCCTCCTCCTCGGCGTAGTCCTGATCTTTTTCCGTTTTGTCCTGCTGGCAACTGTCATCGTAATTCCCAGCTATCTTGGCTCGGTCAAAGGATATCTGCCGCTGCAAACGGGCCCGGTGCTGCTTTGGGTTGCGCTGCCGCAGTGCATCTGCGGCCTGCTAGCGATGTACCTGCTGAAATACATCGATGCCCGGCTCATCCTCATGGCCGGCTTCACTCTTGTAGCGATCGGATGCCTGATGAACTCCGCTCTCACGTCGGCATGGTCGGGTAATAACTTCTGGCTTTCGCAGGCAATCCTGGCAACCGGTTTCGCATTTTCCTTCAATGGCCTGGTGGGAGCGATCATTCTAGAAGTCATCAACACGGGAGCCCTCACCCGTCCCATCGACGTCCTGACCTTTGCCGGCTACTTCCAGACCGTACGGCTCTTCGGAGGAGAAATCGGCGCTGCTTTCATGCAGCACTTCATTCCAATCCGCGAGCAATTTCACTCCAACATTCTTGGTCTCGGCGTACAACTCGGAGAGCCCGCCACCTACCAGCGGCTGTTCGGTTTGGGTGCCGGTGTGGCCAGTCACTCCTCCGGTTCGGCAACGGCTGCCGGAAGAGCTGTGGAGATTCTGGGACTGCAAGTCAGGCAGCAGGCGTTCACGCTGGCTATCACCGACAGTTTCCTGCTGGTCGCATGGTCTGTGGTGTGCTGTTTGGTCGTGATTGCGTGCATGGCGCGCGTACCCACTCAATATCAGCAAGTTGTGACGGCTGCAGGTCCTGCTTGAACTGCTCCCGCACCCTGAAGGAATCGAATATGCGTCTGAAGTCAATACGACACTCCTCACGCAAAACGCTCTTGCCAATACTCCTGAGCACTGCAGGACTACTCGGAGTCACTGTATCCGCCAGCGCTCAAAGCGCCGCTCCGGTGCCCCTGACCATTTCGCAAGCCATCGATCTCGCTCTGAAGCAGAACCGGAGTCTCAAACTTGCTCAGCTTGCCGTCGTGGACAATGAGCAGAAAAAAGATATCGCCCGCTCCGCCTACTTCCCTCATATCAAGAACGAGTCAAGCATTCTGCATGTCACCGAACTCGCTGGAGTTGAGATTCCCGCCGGTGCGTTTGGCGTTCCACCCGCCATTGGGCCGATACCGGGCCGGACGCTCTTCATTGATCAGGGATCACTGACCTCCTACACCAGCGGCACCGGGCTGGCGCAACCGCTGACGCAGATGTTCAAAATTCATGAGTCGAACCGCGCGGCAACTGCCGATATCAATACGGCAAAAATCCAGGTCGCTCAAGCCGAGAATGAAGTCGCTCTCAAAGTTCGACAACTCTATTACGGCCTCTTGATCGTACAGCTCAAGCTGCAAGCTGCAGCAGAGGAAGTCACTGCACAACAGGTGAAGAATCAGGAGAGCGCCGACGCGGTAGCCAGTGGACGCGCTCTCGAAGTCACCGCACTTGAGAGCCGCGCGGCTCTTCTCGAAGCGGAACAATCCGCGCTGACGCAACGTCTGCAAATTCATGACTACACGCTGGCTCTCGACGACCTGTTGGGTCTGCCTCTGAATACACAACTTCAACTCGACGCTGATCCGTTAGCCGCGTCTCTCTCTATCCCGAGCCGCGAAGAGTGCATCCGTATTGCGCAGGAGCAAAGTCCCGCAATCCGGACAGCACAGCAGACAGTCATCAAAGCAAAGGCGGGACTCGGAGCAGCGAAAGACGCCTACATCCCGGACGTCACAGGCCTCGCGCGGTACAGCGATCAGAGCGGCGTTCCCCTGCTGGTCCACAACTTCGGAACCTTCGGCTTCACTCTTAGCTATGACCTGTTTGATGGCGGACGCCGCAACGCCGAGATCAGGGACGCGCGTACATTGCTCTCCGAGGCGGAACTCAATCTTGCCAGGGTAGAAGACGAAGTGAGCGTACAAGTGGAGTCAGCATACGACAAAGTAGAACAACTGCAAAACATGGTGAAAGTAGCGGAAGAGGCTTTAGGAGTCAGGGTAGAAGCCGCGCGCCTGACAGACAAGCAATTTGAGCAGGAAGCGGCTCTCGCAACCGCCCGTGCCGAAGCAAAGGCGAAGGAGGCGTCAGCCAAAGCATCCGTTCTTGAAGCGACGCTCGGCTTGGCTCTGGCGCAAGGCGAACTCAAACGTACAATGGGCCAATTGCCACGTTAAGCCACGGCAGTATCATCAACGAGTTGTCAATCGGCGCGTCGAGCTTCCCACGTTCCAGATTTTCCACGGATATTGAACGTTCCTTCGATGCTGTTGCCATCCACCATTCCCAGAAAAGTGAGTACGTCGCGGGTCTTGGTGCGGAACATAATGTGGCGTCCGTTCACTGTGCCTTCCAGCCCTCCGGATTGGTTGGGTCCTTTGAAGTGGCCTGTGATCGTGTTGCCGTCCTGCTTCAACTCAATGTATTTCGTTGCGGTCTGTCCATCCGAACCTTTTGAATAGATCGTCCAGTTCCCCGCGACGTTCGTTGGGGTCCGCTCTTCTGGCGGCTGCTGGGCGATCGCCATATTGCTGAGGATCAGCACGAGGGAGACACAAAGCAGCAAAAACAACTTCGCACGATAGTTCTTCAATGAAATCCTCCAGAGAGTTCATGGCAATGATCGGATGGCCAACATCGGCGGATAAAAATCCGGCTTGATAACCCAGCGGGACGATGTAAACTTCTCTCACTTTTATGAACTAAATTCCATGACGGCACAAGTAAAAATTCAGTAAGGCCCAATCCGGGAGCATATGCAGAAAAGGTTAAGCCGACGTTCGCTGATAAAGCATTTGGCCAGCGCTACCGCAACGGGCATCATGATGCTCCCCACGCGCAGAGGCTGGTCGCTCCAGTACGGGAGCGATCAGATCACAGGAAGAGAACGCGGCGACATAGGAAGAACCGCCGCCGCCTTCAAGAGGCAATTCAATGTGCCCGCGCTTTCCGTAGCTTTCTCTCGTCACGGCCAGTTTGTCTTCGATCAAGCTTTTGGCTCCGAGGATCGCAAAGATGCGGAATTGGCGAACACCTCGAATCTCTTCCGCATCGCCAGCGTGACCAAGCCCATCACCTCGGTGACCATCTTCAGCCTTATCGAAAAGGGCAAGCTCAATCTCACCGATAAGGTCTTCGGGCCTTCCGGAGTGCTGGGAACGAAGTACGGCAAGGCTCCCTACAAACAATACGTGACCGACATCACCGTCGATCACCTGCTGACGCACACCTGCGGAGGCTGGCCCAACGACTCGACCGATCCCATGTTCCGGTTCAAGTCGTGGGATCAGGCCAAGCTCATCTCCTGGACACTGGAGAACCTGCCGCTCACCTACCCGCCGGGTCAGCACTGGGCTTACTCCAACTTTGGATACTGCGTGCTGGGCCGTGTCATCGAGCAGGTCACTGGCCAGCCTTATGCCGACTACGTTGCGGGCAATATCCTCGCGCCCTGCGGCATCAGCGGCATGCGCATTTCCGGAAACACCATGAAGCAGCGCGCTCCCAATGAGGTGGTCTATTACGGGCAGTATGGCGAGAATCCCTACGATATGAATGTCACGCGCATGGACTCCCACGGGGGATGGCTGGCCACGCCTTCCAACCTTGTCCAATTCCTCGATCACGTCACCGGAGCCGGAAATATTCCCAGCCTGCTGAAGTCGCAGACCATACGCACCATGACTACGCCCGCGCCTGCCTATCCTCAAGGCTCGGATGCCAAATACGCCCGCGGCTGGATGGTGAGAAACAACGGTCAGGGAAACTGGTGGCATGCGGGCAGTCTGCCGGGAACCACTACCATCATGGTGCGCACCGCTTCGGGCATGTGCTGGGCAGGGCTGACAAACACTCGTACAGAACCCTCCGACGAGATCAGCTCCGCCCTGGATAACATGATGTGGAATATGGCCCGAAGCGTACCCGCCTGGGGCGCGTGACGGGTTCAGCGTTGCAGCGTAAGAATGGAGCGGGTATCGGCTGTAACCAGCGCCAGCCGGACAGCGCCGATCAACTGCGCATCGGCCCCCAGAAGGCTGGGTGTCAATTCCAGTTGCCCGCGCTCGCTCCATTGCTCGAGCACGCGCCGCGTCGCATCTCCGAGTGCCGGATGCATACCGACTCCACCGCCGAGGACAAAAAGAGGGCAGTTCAAGACCAATGACATGTTGTAAATGGCATATGCCAGAATACGCGCCGACTGTTCGAGGATGGACTGCGCCAGAGAGTCGCCCTGTAATGCTCCATCAAATATTTCGGTTGCCGTCAGGTCTCTCCGAAGCGAAGAGTTTTCCTTGCTCCATCGCCGCTGCCACTCCGCCTTGATGCCTTCGCCGCCGATCAGGCTCTCCAGTGCTCCCGGCTTGCCGCGATCCGCAGGGCTATCGGGCACACCCGGCACAAGCATGTAGCCGATTTCGCCAGCCGACCAACCCATGCCACGGAATGGCTGGCCATGGAGCACGATTCCAGCACCGATCCCGGTTCCGATGGCAAGAAAAACGAAGTCGCTGATTCCTTTAGCTGCCCCAGCCCAGCTCTCACCGATGGCAGCCACGTTTACATCGTTGTCGATCGCGGCTGGAATCCCGAATGCGGCTTCGAGCAAATCGCGCAGGGGCACATCCCGCCAACCGAGAAGATACGATGTTGCGATCACTATTCCCGCATCTACGTCGGTAACGCCAGGCGCGCCCGCCGCAATGGCTCGCAGCGCATCGCGCGGTACAGAGGCCTGCTGCAGAAGATGTTCAACGCCGCTGCGAATCAGCTCGATGATTCCGTCCGCACCACGGCTGCCTGCCGTCGATGAGGACCATCTGGCGGCAATAACGCCCGTCATGTCCGCGAGCGCCAGACGCAGGTTGGTTCCTCCGATGTCCACTGCCACGACATAGCCATTGTCAGGGGTTGGGTGTTGCTTCGTAGATTTGGAATTACTGCTTTGCCGCTCTGTCATGGTTAAGTCGTCTTTCAAAGTGTTGCTACGCTGGATTTGGCGCTGATGCTTTCAAGCTCGCGCCCTTTCGTCTCCGGAACGATAAAACGCACAAAAAGCAGCGTAAGAATACAGAAGCCTCCGTAGATAGCGAAAGTTGCTGCGTTACCGGCAGCTTTGATGAGAGAGAGAAAGGTAAGCGATACCAGGAAATTCGATGCACCTGATCCCAGAGTAGCAGCCGCAACGCCACGCGCGCGCACCTGCAGCGGGAAAACTTCCGAGACTAGAATCCACGCAATCGGGCCCATACTGAAGGCAAAAAAGGCAATATAAGCAACAAGGCATATCGTTGCTGTCATCCCCAGCGACGGACCAAAAGCAACCTGGTGGAAAGCGATGGCGAGTACGAAGAGCGAGACCGTCATGCCGCCGACTCCAATGTACAACAGCGGTTTGCGTCCCAGCCGATCCACGAGAAAGAATGCGATGACGGTTGCCAGCATGTTTGTCACGGCAACGATCAGAGTGGCGAAGATCGCATTCTTATTCGAGGTGATACCGGCCAGCGCGAATATCTGCGGACCGTAATAGATGATCGTGTTGATCCCGGTCACCTGCTGCAGAACGGTGAATCCCACAGCAATCAAAAGAGCTCCACGCGCCGCCGGGCTCCAGAGAGCGCTCCACCGTTTATCTACTTTCGCCTGTAAGGCGGTGCGAATGTCATCCAGCAAAAGTTGCGCACCGGCTGCATTCGTGTAGCTCTTTAATACCGACTGCGCTTCCGTAAGCCGGTTCTGGGCAAACAGCCAGCGTGGGCTTTCCGGCAGAGTGAGAACTAAAAGAAAAAACAATGCTGCAGGTACAGCCCCGAGGCCGAACATCAGCCTCCAAGCCTGCTGTCCGGCGAACCAATATCCCACCAGGTCTGCGAGTGCGATACCCAGCGTAAGCGCAAACTGGTAGAGACTGATGAGCCTTCCGCGCGATTGCGGCGGCGCAAGCTCGGAAACATACACAGGAGCTGTGACTGAGGTGAAGCCAATCGCGAGTCCTAAAAGCGCTCGCGCCGCGATCAGAGTGAAGACATTCGGCGACAATGGCGCAAGAATGGAGCCGAGGATGAAAAGCGCTCCGCCCCAGAGCAAAGTGGCGCGCCTGCCGATGCGGTCCGCGATACTGCCGCCGATAACCGCGCCGAGCATCGCGCCTACCAGCACAATGCTGACGACCATCTCCTGCATCTGGGTCGAGAGTCCGAACGACTGGCGCACGAAGATCAACGCAGCAGCGATGATCCCCATATCGTAGCCGTAGAGAATGCCTCCCAGTCCTGCGATGAAGGAGACTCTCCAGAGAAAACCGCGGTTCACCTCTATTTGTGAAGCGACTATGGAATCGGGCACGGTTTCCTTTCAGCTGGCGAAGATATCAATGCTATTGCTCCATGACTCCGTACTGAAAACGCGGTGGCAACCGGCATCCCGTCCGTTCGATCATGCCAAGCGTAAGCGCCTGCGGCACCAGAAGCGAAGTAATTCCTTCCCATGGCTCAGGAACAGCATCGATTTTGACCGGGAACAATTTGTTGGTAGCCTCGTGGCTCTCGTTGGAAACGAGCACGACCTTTCCACCACGGCGGTTGCACTCCTGCGCAAGCTTGACGCCAAGATCCGCCGCTCTGCCCAACGCAAAAATAATCGCTACATGCGATGCGTCCACATCGAGATTGGGCCCGTGCTTGAATCCCGCTCCGGTATGTGCGGCAGCGCGATGACCGCTCATTTCGCGGATGCAGAGTGCGCTCATGATGGCGCCGCCATACGCTGCGCCGCGTCCGATAATCTCGGTATTCGCAGCACCGCGGCAGAACTCCTCCAGATCGGCGCGGATGGCAAAGACAGGATCGAGATTCGCGGCGAACACTTCAGCTGCGCGCTCCGCATCCTTCTCCCAGGGAAGGCCCACGATCTCGGACGCGAGAATGATCGCGGCTGCAGTGGCATTTGTGTAGGTCTTCGTCGCATTGCCGTATTCCGGTCCGGCCAGAATCGGCAGCTTATTGTCGGCCAGCTTCCAGCAGGTGCTCGCAGGATTGTTACAGATCAGGCCTAGCGGCCTGTCATCGCCGGTTTTAAACAGCTCCGCCAGCTCCGCACTCTCACCTGATGTCGTCAATAGCACCGAAGGCGCAGCCTCGTCCCATATCGAGGATGCATAATGCAGCCATTCACCGGCATCCACCGAGAACGAAAGCCTTCCATGGGATTGCAGAAAGATCGATCCGCTGATGGAGGAGCAAAACGAGGCCCCCATGCCGATGAAAAGCACTGGGCCATTTTTTGCGGCGAGATCACGAAACCTCTTCAAATCCGCGCGGATCGCTGGGCCGCTGTAGGCTCGGATAAGCTCGTGAAGCTTCGCCGGCTGCTCGCGGCACTCAATCTCCAGAATTTGAGTGCCTGTCGCGGTGAGCAACTCCTTGGCGGGCTCGATGCCGGATATCCAGCGCGGTTCTTGTTTTTTTACTTCTTCCATGACTTGTTCCCTGGTCTCAAAAATCCTGTATGTGTTGCTTCCTATGTTCACAAATAACTTTCAGGGCTGGTGCGGCAGCGTGAGAACGGGACTCTTGTCGAAGAAATTCGCTGGCCGTATCAGGAAGTCATGCCACAGCACCGGCATGACCGGCCAGTCTTCCAGCCGCACGACGTGATGGAACCCCAGGGTATACCAGCCAACGATATCCGTGTTCTCGATAGGACGATTCGCCTGCACCCACGTAGGAAGGCCATCCAGCTCCTTATTGCGCGTCACATAGACCCCTGCGGCATAAAGCTCATCAGGATTGTAAGGTGTCACCCACATTTGATGCTCTGAGAAAGCTCCCTCTTTCTGCGCTGGATCTTCCGGCGAGAGAAAGGAGATGGCGGTTGGACCGGGCATGATTTCGTATCCGGACGGATAGCCGATGGCTCCATGTTGCGCTGGATTGATGAAGTGCCACATGCCGGGATGGTGCAGATCGATATCGAGGATTGCGTCTTTCTCAGTTTTGGCGGTCGATGACTGGGCTGCCCAGATACTTTTGCGCGCCTGCCCGGAAATCGACTCCGGCACGAGACGGTCGATCATAAAACTGTTGTTCGGCCCATCGACGTCCAGGTCAATCCTGTACGAGAAGTAGTGATCGTGGTTGACGGCAAGCAGATTAGGCGCAACCAATGTGCCGTGCTCCAGCTTCGAGGGGCCATCACCCATGGAATGGGCCATCGTTTCTTTAACGGCCTTGGTCTCCACAATGCCGGTCGCGCCGACGGCCACGCGGATCGTTCCGTCCTGCTGAAATACCCAGTCGAGAAGATAGTCGTAGTTCCCCGCCACGGCAGCAGTGCGAAGAACCAGCTCACGGCTGGGACGGCCGCTTATCAGGCCATCGTCGTTGATGTGCCTCCAGGCCGGACCGTCCGTCGCGTGCTCAAAAAGACAGGTGAGTTGCGGCTTCAGGATTGGGGTTCCCTGATCGGAAGGCACAATACCGGCAAAGTACTGTGCGTGCGCCGGGCAATCATCCGGACCTACCGGCTTGATCAGACCACCGAGAAGAAATTCGCCCGCATCGAGAAAGGCCCGCGAGCTCCAGCCCAAATCCGGATCCATATAGGGCACGTACATCTCAGACAACGAGCCCTCGTACATCACGGAGCGCAGCTTGTCGCCATCCTGGTAGCGCACCAGGTTGATAACCGTACCAACACGTGGATCGAGGCGAAAGCGGAAGCGCCAGTTCTGCCACGCAATCTCGCCTTTATCGATCTTGTAACCGGCTCCGAGAGGCTGCGTTACGAGCAGGGGAGTTGTACCCTCACGCGGCGTGGCGTCGGCTTCTTCAAAGTCAATATCACCCTTGGGAGCCGGGACAGGCCCGTTGTCAATGACGTTGAGAACCTTCTCACTTGTCATGTCGGCCACAACGTAAAGCCCTTCGATGGCGCGGCCCCACGCATGGTAGTTGCCATGAGAATCCATGCAGTCGCCATAGCCGATGCGATGATCAGCCTGCTCCGGGAAAAGCTTGAAGGTGAGAGGAATCGGCTGGCACTGGACTCCTGACAGGTCGGTGATGCCCCGAGCCTTGAGCGCGGCGATCACGCGCGGATCTTTCTTGACCACATCGCTCATGGTATTGAGTTCCGTCAGCGTGATGGGCGCCTGTACGCCGGGAACTTCTTTCCAGAATTCAAGCCTGTGCGCGGCAATGTCGACACGCGCCTCAATCGTTTTGCCGTCCGCCTCGATAATCACATCGGCTTCACGCGGAATTGGATCGCCCGCTTTCCAGGCCAGCACTTTGTCTTTCGCAGGTTCGTGCAACAGCAGGCTTGCGACCAGCGCCTTATCAGTCCAATGACCGCTTCCCTGCAACACATCGTGCACCGTCCAGTACTCGTCCGTCGTGAGCCCATCCAGCGGATGTTGGAACGTTTTGGTCTGGGCGAATACGGATGCGGTGAAAGCAAATAAAGCGCAAGTACTACGTAGAAAGACCTTCGCGGTCATCATCGGCGTTGATATCCTTCCAGAGTCTTTCTACGACTCGCGGAGAGCATGCTGTACCCGGTTTTTACCGAAATCCTATAACCACCGGCATTGAGACCGGATACTTCCTAATGATTATTTAGTATCCTTCGGGAGGCAATATTAAGCAAGAACTTCTTCACTCATGCTACCTCGTCCGCGAACGATAGCGATGGCACAAGTGGTACCGGATTTGAACAGTGTATTTGCTGATGCCAGCAGCCAATGATATAGATGAGTGAACCCTGCCCACGCGGCCCGGCATTCTCTGTATCAGGTGTTTCGAGCTAAGGTGAGAAAAAAATCTGTTCCAATCGGCAGGCCCTCTGTCCTGCGCCATACAAACGCGCTCAGCATCCTTACCCTCTTGCGCGAATGCGGTTCCTGCTCCCGGGCAGATCTTGTCCGCGCCTCGGGACTGAGTGCTCCGACCGTCACAAATGTAGTCAAGGACCTGCTGTCGGAGAACCTGATCGAACCTCTCGGAGAGGGAGAATCCAGCGGCGGCCGGCCGCCAGATATGATCCGCTTCAAAGCGGAGCGCGGCTGCATCCTCGCCGTGGAAATTTCCGCCGATAATATTTCACTCCTTCTTGCAGACCTGAATGGGAACGAACTCGACTCGCTGAAGATCGCGCTCGCAAGCCGCAAAACGACACCTGTGGCTATCTGTGGCTACATCGAGAAAGCAGTGCAGAACCTGCTGCGCAAGCAAAAGAAGACGCGGGAACAGCTGCTGATTATGGTCGTCGGCGTTCCAGCGATCGCAAATGTCGAAGATGGCAGTGTTCTTTCCATCAGCACGCTGGAAGGGTGGCGGGCGGTTCCTTTGCGCGCCATGCTCAACAAGATTTTCAACTGCCTGGTCATTATTGAAAACGATACCAACCTGGCGGCGCAGGGCGAACACTATTGCGGCGCGGCGCAGACGGAGCAGGATTTTGTTTTCATCAGTATCGGCGCAAACGTTGGGGCCGGTATCGTTCTGGGTGGCAGAATCCATCACGGGTCGCAATGGTCTGCGGGCGAAATCGCGTACCTCCGCCTGCCTCATATCACGCGCAGGCAACCGACCATTCACGAATTCGGCGAGTTGGAAACAGTCTTAACCAGTTCCGGAATTTTAGAAAGCTGGCATGGGGAAAACCGGAACGCGGGTCGAAGTGTCAAGGGAAGCTCAAAAGAGATGACCGCGGTCGACGTTCTGGACCTGGCGCGGGCGGGCGATGCACATGCACAAAAGATCATCCGGCAGAGGGCTGACATCGTCTCCGACATTATCGTCAACCTGTCGCTAATTTTGAACCCGGGACTGGTTCTGCTGGGCGGAGAAATAGGCAGCCACCCCATATTGATTGGCTCAGTGTTGAAGCAACTCGAAGGCAGCGAATTTGCGGTGACGAAAATAGGCACAGGAGCGCTCGGACCTCGCGCGGTGCTCTGGGGTGCGGTTTCCCTCGCGCTGGATGCAATCTCTGGGGTGCTACTCCCCCAACCGTTAGCCTGATTGCCGCCTTCGTACCAACCAAACAAACGCTTGACACGCTGTTTCGGGGTGTGGTCCATTGGTATGCATATCGACTTAATTACAAAACATTAGAAACCGGGTATTTCCAGCGCTTTGGTTGTTAATTGGAAGGAATCCACGGTTTCGTAATCGACGAGCACTATTCTCCGGGGAAAGCTAAAAACACAAGGTCATGACTACCACCACCTATGAAAGCTATCCGCTACGGTCTTCTGCTGTTTTGCATCGCGCTCTGCATTGCCTGTCCGGCCCAATCGGAAAATAACCAGAATAAACACCTGCTCGTGATCGGCGAAGAAAAAGGGTACAGGCATGAATCCGTATCACATGCCATGTCCACGATCGAGCGTTTAGGGAAGCAGACCGGCTTGTGGGACACGACCATCCGCACCGATACCGAAGCGCTGACGAAGAAAAAACTCGAATATAACGCCAAAAACCTGACGAACTTCGATGCCGTGCTCTTCTTTACCGGCGGCGATCTGGAAATGGATGATAGCCAGAAAGCCGACTTTCTGTCCTTCATTCACGACGACGGCAAAGGATTTATCGGTGTTCATAGTGCGGCGATCACATTCACAAAATGGCCGGAGTTCGTGGACATGGTTGGCGGGACTTTCGACGAGCACCCCTGGGTAACCTTCGACGCTCCGATCATCGTGGAAGACTCGAAATTCCCGGGCATGGAACAGTGGCCCAAAGCTTTTATTCTTCGCGACGAAATTTACCAGATGAAGTCCTTCTCGCGTGACAAGGTGCATGTATTAATGAGCCTCGACGCCAGCAAGCTCGATCTCACAAATCCAAAAGTGCATCGTGCGGACCACGACTTTGCCGTAACCTGGGCAAAGATGTATGGCAAAGGACGCGTGTACTACTCAACTCTGGGGCATCCTGAGGAGAACTGGGATGATCCTCGATTGCAGCAGATGTATGTCGGAGCCATCAAGTGGGCTATGGGGCTGGTGGATGCGGATGTTTCGCTACCGCAAACTGCTTCTCCCAAATAGATCGAGCCTGAAAATGCCACAGGAGTTCCACGCCGAATGACAACGCGACGCACCTTCATCAAACTAGCTGCCGCCAGCGGTCTCGCTAGTGCCGTGACTCCACTCCACGCCTATAGCTCGCTTCATATTGGAGTCGGCACCTATAGTTATCATGGTCTTTCCATCGATGACATGATCGTGCAGTTGAATGCGTTGAAAGTTAGCGAAATCGAGATGTCCAGGGTCGAGTTTATGCTGTTGAGCCATCCTGAGGACCAGATATTTCGCACTACTAAGGAAAAGCTCGACCGCGCAGGCATTCGCTGTGTGTCTTACTACGCCGCCACCTTTAAAACTGATCAGGACATTGACGATGCCGTACGGTTTGCCAGGCTGCTGGGCTCCAGCAATATTACCGGCGATGCACCAGAGGATATCCTGAAGAAGCTTGATAAGCGTCTGACCGAGGAGAGCTTGACCTTTGGGCTTCACAATCATTTCTTTCCATACAAATTTGCCTACGAAAGCCCGGAAGATGTGCTGAATGCATTATCCGGTCTATCCAAAACGATGGGCGCTACCGCCGATACGGGACACTTCGCGTCCTGCGGCTACGACCCCGCCGATGCCATCCGCAAGTTAGCGCCGCGTTTGAGGCTGGTGCACCTGAAGGATGTGTAAGCCAAAGGCGGAGAGGTGAACGTGCCGATCGGCAATGGCGTTGCGAAAATCCCCGAGGTAATGAAGGAATTGCACAGGCAAAACTTCCCAGGTCTTGTGGCCGTCGAATACGAAAAGGAAGGCGACGTAAACCAGGACATGATGAAGGAAATAACATTTGCGAGAAAGCTCGCCTAATCACCCGCTGCGTCGCGGGTGCGCTGGAGGAATCAATGTCTAAGAAGTTCGCGCTCATCTTCACGTTGTTGCTGTCCGTATCGCTATGGGGTCAACAGCAACACCCTATCCTGCCGCTGGGTTCACCCGCGCCTGACTTCGCGTTGCCCGGCGTGGATGGCAAGACCCACAAGCTCAGTGACTACGCGAGCAGTCCGATTCTGGTTGTGGTATTCACCTGTAACCATTGCCCCATTGCCCAGATGTACGAACACCGCATCGAGCAGCTCTATGAGGACTACGGCAAAAAGGGTGTGGCAGTCGTCGCAATCCAGGGTAACGATCCAAAAGCGATCAGAATCGATGAACTGGATTCCTCCGACGTGAGCGATACGCTCGACGACATGAAGATTCGTGTCCAGTACAAACATCTTCACTATCCTTATCTCTACGCCGGAGATACCACGTCCGTAACTCGCGCCTATGGCCCGCAGGCAACACCGCATGTCTTCATCTTCGATAAGGACCGGCGTCTGCGTTATGAAGGACGCTTCGACAACAGCTATCGCATCGAAATGGTCAAGACACACGACGCACAGAATGCAGTCGATGCGCTGCTGGCGGGCAAGGAAGTTGCGGTGAAACACACCGGCGTCTTCGGCTGCTCCACGAAGTGGTCGGAGAAAGTGGACCAGCGGGAAGCGGCAGACCGCAAGCTGGAAGCCGAGCCTATACATGTAGAACAAGTGGATGCCGCAGGATTGAAGAAGCTGCGCTCCGGTACAAGCGGCCATGTCACAATGATCAGCTTCTGGGCGACCTGGTGTGGTTCCTGCGTAGCCGAATTCTCAGACCTGCAGGACACCTACCGCATGTACAGCGTCAGGGACTTCGACCTGGTGACAGTGGCGGCCAACATGCCGGATGAGCAGCCGAGCGTGCTCCGCTTCCTGCAGAAGAAGCATGCCACCACCCGCAACCTGTTATTTGCATCCGATGACACCGAAAAATTACAAGCGGCATTCGATCCGGCATGGCAATCGGCCGTACCTTACACGGTCGTCCTCGGCCCCGATGGCAAGGTTATCTACAAAACGCTTGGTTCGGTTGACTTGCTGGAGATGCGCCGGAAGATACTTGCGGTTATGCCTTCTGACTATATCGGCTTCAATAAATACTGGGCATCCGCCAACTAATCTTTGGCAGTGACTTCGTGAAGAAGGGCCGACTCTGACGCGAGTCGGCCCTTCTTCATTTGCTTCATGGAAGCGGCTCCCAGATGAGCTTCGCGTTCGTAAGCTCGCGAGCTCCCAGCGCCCCTAGTTCCCTGCCGAATCCCGAACTTTTCACGCCGCCGAAAGGCGCACGCGGGTCCGAGCGCACAAAGTCGTTGATGAATACCGCCCCAGCCTCAAGCCGGGCTGCAACTGCGTTGGCGCGTTCCGGACTCTGACTCCAGACCGATGCAGCCAGGCCAAAGTCGCTGTCGTTTGCGAGACGGATCGCCTCCTCCTCGGTCTTGAAAGTAAAGACGAGTGCAACCGGGCCGAAGAACTCTTCTCGTGCCACCGGCGCATCCAGCGGTAGATCGACGAGTACCGTGGGAGGGAAAAAATATCCCGGCCCATCCAGCGGCTTCCCGCCGAGCAGAACACGAGCTCCAGCTGCAACGGCATCGCGCACCTGGCGCTCTGAGTTCTCGCACAAATCCTTTCGTGCCTGCGGCCCGAGTTTGGTCTCTGGCAGCAGAGGATCGCCAATCTTGAGTGCCGCTGACTGTTCGACAAAGGCCTTGGTAAAGGCGTCCGCAACTGGCTCGGCGATGAAAAAACGTTTCGCCGCGATGCAGCTCTGTGCATTGTTGGAGTAGCGCGAGGTCACGCCCATCTGCACTGCTTTCGCTATGTCGGCGTCTTCCAAAACGACGAACGGATCGGAGCCGCCCAGCTCAAGAACCACCTTCTTGCCATGAAGACCGGCTGTCTCAGCAACCGAGCGTCCAGCCCGCACGCTTCCGGTCACGGTCACTGCGCGTATGCGCGCATCCGCGATAATGCCCGGCACCGCTTCGCGCTGGACGGAAAGATTGACATAAATACGGGAGCCACCCGCGTCCTGCACCAGCTTCTCGATGGCTAACGCACAACCCTGCACCGTCTCGGCATGCTTCACGATGACGGTATTTCCAACCAAGGCAGCCGGAATAAAAAATCGCAGCACCTGCCAGAAAGGCAGATTCCATGGCATAACCGCGAAGATGGGGCCAAGCGATTCGTAGACAACGCGGCCGGGGGTTCCCGGAATCGCTTCAGGCTGAATGTAGGCAGCTCCATTTTCGGCGAAATGCCGAGCGCCGAACGCCGCCTTTTTTACCTCCCCGCGTGCCTCTCCGATTGGCTTTCCCATCTCAAGAGTAATCAAGCGCGCGTATTCTTCGACGCGTTCCTCCAGAAGATCTGCGAGACGGGCAAGAAAAGCAGTCCGTTCGGAAAGCGGCGTTCGAGCCCAGTGCTGCCAGCCTTCCCATGCCTGTTGAAGGCGCGCGTCCACTTCACGCGCGTCGTGCTCTGGATATGTGCCCAGCAACTCGCCGGTGGTGGGATTGATCGACTCGAAAGACATATCGCCTTATTCTCCTGTGACAGACTGTTCCTGCAAACAACATGTAGTAAGGAAGCGTTCAGCGCAGGTGGCAAGCACTTCCTCGCCCGGACGCTTCCACCAGTTTTCCGATGAGAAGATCTCCACTTCCTGCACACCGTGATATCCGGCCTTTTCAATCGCAGCGCGAATGGACCTGAGATCGATCACGCCATCGCCCATCATGCCGCGATCGAGCAGCAGGTCACGCGTCGGCACCAGCCAATCGCAGATGTGATGAGCAAGAATCCTCTTGCTTGCTCCCGCGCGCGCAATCTGGGCATACAGTTTCGGGTCCCACCAGACATGATAAACATCGATAGCAACGCCGACTCCGTCGCCCAGCAGATCGCAAACATCGAGCGCCTGCTCCAGGGTGTTGATGCAGGCGCGGTCCGCGGCATACATGGGATGCAGTGGTTCAATAGCAAGCGGCATACGGTTTTCCCGCGCATACGGAAGAATCGCAGCAACACCATCGGCAACCATCTCGCGCGCGGCGCGAAGGTCGCGTGATTCTTTGGGCAACCCGCCCACCACCAGAACCAAGCAATCGGCGCCAATGGTTACGGCCTCGTCGATAGCGCGCTTGTTGTCGTCGATGGCCGCCTTAAAACCAGCTTTGTCAGCAGCCGGGAACATCCCGCCACGGCAAAGACCTGTGACTCGCATCTTGTTCGCCCGCACAATGGAGGCAGTTTCTTTGAGCCCCGCAGCCTGCACCTGGTCGCGCCAGGGAGCGATGGCGGTAATCCCCTGGGCGAGACACGCATCCACCGCCTGCGCCAAAGTGTATTGTTCCCGCACCGTGGCCAGGTTCATGGACAAGCCACGAAGTCTCATACAACGCCACCCACGGCAAGCACGCGACGCATCCGTTCGACTGCGAGGTCAGGATCGCGCAGCACGCGTGCCTTGTCCGCAAGACGGAACAACTCCGAAAGATGCACGAGCGAACGCGCACTCTGCTGTCCGCCCAGCATTACGAAATGATCCTGCAGTCCATTGAGATAGGCAAGAAAGACCACACCGGTTTTATAGAAGCGTGTCGGCGCCTTGAAGATATGCCGCGACAACGGCACGGTGGGCGCAAGAATGTCATGAAAACCACTCTCGTTCCCTGCGCCAAGCTGCGCCAGGGCAGCGGATGCCGCAGGCGCAATCGCGTCGAAGATGCCGAGAAGAGCGTGCGAATACCCTTGCTCATCTCCCGCGATCAGTTCCGCATAGTTGAAGTCGTCGCCCGTGTACATGCGGACACCGGCAGCAAGGCGGCGGCGCATGACGATCTCTTTTTCCGCCGACAGAAGCGAAATCTTCACGCCGTCAATCTTATCGGCCTGGCCGTTGATGATGTCTACGCAGACATCCATCGCAGACATATGATCTTCTGATCCCCAATAGCCTTTTAACGCCGGATCAAACATCTCGCCGAGCCAATGCAGGATCACCGGTTCTTTTACCTGTCGCAGAATGCGATCATAGACACGCCGGTAGTCATCCGGGGACTGTGCTGCGGCAACCAAGGCGCGGCTTGCCATCAAAATGATTCGCCCGCCCAGCTTTTCGATGACCTCGATCTGCTCTTCGTAGGCGCGAATCACGTCATCGACGGTAGTGTCATGGCCGGCGACAAGATGGTCGGTGCCAACACCACAGGCAATCAACGCATCCGTGCGTGTCCGCGCAGCTTCCAGAGAGTGACGGATCAGTTCCTGAGCACCGCTCCAGTTTAGGCCCATACCTCGCTGGCCGGTGTCCATAGCTTCCGCTACTCCAAGGCCCATATCCCACAAATAATCACGAAAGGCGATGGTGCGTTCCCAGTCGATGCTCTGGTCGATCCACGGATCGTCGTCAGCCAGAGGATTCACCACCACGTGAGCCGCAGAGTAGGCGACACGATTGAATTTCCGCACCGCGGACGGTTCCGGCAGTGGAAGCGGTGTATTTACAACTGTGTATGTTTCCAGTGTTCCGCTGCTTAAGGGCAGGTTGAGCTTCGGCATCATTGCTCAGACCGCCGCACTCTCTGTTTCGAGCGATAAGGCCGGCACCTCCAGCCAGCGCCGCTCAGCCCAGCTCTTCAGTCCAAGTTCCGCCAGTTGTACGCCCTTCGCACCTTCAAGCAGGTCGAAGCGCCACGGAGTGTCCGCCACCACGTGGCGAATAAACTCCTCCCACTGAAGCTTGAACCCATTCTCGTAGACCTGATTGTCCGGAACCTCTTCCCACTGCTGCTCAAACTTCATCGTCTGCGGCTGGTCGGGGTTCCAGACCGGGCGTGGCGTGTTGACGCGGTGCTGCGTATAGCAGCGGGAGAGACCTGCCACCGCGGACCCAAGCGTTCCATCCACCTGAAATGTGACAAGATCATCGCGCTTCACACGCGTTGCCCACGATGAATTGATCTGCGCAATGACACCACCTGCCAACTGAAAGGTAGCATAGGCGGCATCGTCAGCATCGGCCTTGTACGGCTGATCTTTTTCATCGACACGGCTTGGAATATGGGTAGCTCCAATGCAACTGACCGCCTTCACTTCTCCGAAGAGATTATCCAGAACATACCGCCAGTGCGGAAGCATATCGAGAATAATGCCGCCGCCGTCCGCTTTGCGGTAGTTCCACGATGGCCGCTGCGCCGCCTGCCAATCGCCCTCAAAAACCCAATAACCAAATTCGCCACGCACGGATAGGATGCGTCCGAAAAAACCCGCATCCCTGAGCATGCGCATCTTGCGTAGCCCGGGCAGATAGAGTTTGTCCTGCACTACGCCGCTCTTCACTCCACGCGCGTGGGCAAGGCGTGCCAGCGACAACGATTGCTCCAGCGTTTCCGAAAGCGGCTTTTCGCAGTAGATGTGTTTCCCGGCTTCGATGGCACGCGTCAGCAACTCTGCGCGCATCTGTGTCGAACCAGCGTCGAAAAATATCGTGTCTTCTTGATTTGCCAGCGCTGTCTCGACGTCCTTCGCTACACGCTGAATCCCATGGCGTTTGGCCAGCTCCGTTACCTTTTCGACGTTGCGTCCCACAAGGACCGGATTCGGCATCACACGGTCACCGTTCGGAAGCGTCACGCCACCCTGATCTCGTATCGCCACGATAGACCGGACTAGATGCTGGTTATAGCCCATGCGTCCCGTGACGCCGTGCATGATGATGCCGAGCCGCTG
>JAATFH010000106.1 GCA_015655315.1 Terriglobales bacterium | reverse complement strand
TGCTGTGCCGCAGCTGCGCCTCGATCTGCTCGCGCGAGCCTTCGAGCAGGTGCATCGTTACCCGCGCCGTGTTGCCGTTCTTTAAATCGACAACCGCTTCGCCTGCGCCTGCAATTTCTTCGGCAGGCAACAGACGCAATCCGTAAACCAGAGCCAGATTCGCCATATTCAATCTCTCCTTCTCCCATCGCCGATGAAGTAACAGGAGCAGTTACAAATTACCGTCCGTGCTCTTCGAGATATTTCTCAACTTCAAGCGCAGCCATGCAGCCGGTTCCTGCTGCCGTAATGGCCTGACGATAGCGCCGGTCCTGCACATCGCCGCAGGCGTAGACGCCGGGGACTCGGGTAAAGACATAGTCATGCGTCTTGATGTAACCATCTTCATCGAGGTCGATCTGGCCCTCGAACATCTTGGCATTGGGAATATGTCCGATGCCGAGGAACATGCCGCTGACGTTCAGGATCGATTCTTCGCCTGTGACCGTGTTGTGCGTGCGCAGGCCTGTCACTTCCTTTTGCTCGACGCCCATGACTTCGTCAATCACCGTGTTCGCGTGGAACTCGATCTTGGGATGTGCAATGGCGCGGTCGAGCATGATGCGGGAGGCGCGGAACTGATCGCGGCGATGCAGGAGGCTTACCTTGTTCGCAAACCGTGTGAGGAAGAGAGCTTCTTCCATCGCCGAATCGCCGCCGCCGACAACGGCGATGTCCTTGCCGGTGAAAAAGAAACCGTCGCAGGTTGCGCACGAACTGACGCCATGTCCAATCAGCGCATGCTCCGAAGGAAGACCCAGCCAACGCGCGGAAGCACCGCTGGCAATGATGAGCGTGCGCGTGTGAATCGTCTCGCTTCCGACTTTCAGCTCGATCGGATGCTTCGACAGATCGGCGGAAACCAGGTGGCCCACGCGGAACTCGGCGCCGAATCGGGTGGCCTGCAGCTTCATGTTCTCAATCAGCTGCGGCCCCTGAACGCCTTCCGGCCAGCCGGGAAAATTCTCGACAAGCGTGGTGATCGAGAGCTGTCCGCCCGGTTCATGGCCCTCGATGACGAGCGGCTTCAGGTTGGCGCGGGCGGTGTAGATGGCTGCTGTGAGTCCGGCGCAGCCGGAGCCGAGAATGACGGTATCGCGTATCGTGTCTGACATAATTGCGGTCGAACTTTGATTGTACCTTTTGAACGTAAGTGGTAGATGTACTGCGTCGGGAAAAGATGCGGAGGGCTAAGATAAAGGCATGGCGAATCTGACTTTGGTTTACGGCTTACGGCTTCTTCCAGCCGATGAAATTGACGAGGTGGGTGAAGCGCCTATCCAGCTCAAGAACGGGAATTCCGCGCGCGTCACCATGCACATTCTTGAAGGCTCGCGGGAGCAGATCGAGGCGCAGCTGCGGCAGAGTATCGACGCTTTTTTCGATTTCTTTCCCGAAATCTGAGTGCTGCGTCGGTTGTCAAGACCGCAAAACAGAGCAATTCCCATTTCAGGACTGCACGACTGCGCCTGTTCCTGAGTGAAACCAGCGTCAAGACAGCGACCTCTTTCTCGCCTCGTGGAACCGGGTTCCGTGGCCGAATGAAGTCATGTTCCGCTCCGGCTGCAAGATTTCTATACTGCTGCTGTTTTTGCTGATCCTGGCGTCGGCCGCTTTCGCTGGCGGCCCGCGCTGGGTTGCTGGTTCCGCCTACTTCGATGCGTCGGTCAAAGGCCAGCCGGTGCATTGGAAGAACGGAGCGGTTTCCTATTATCTCGATCAGGGAGCCCTGAGCACGCTTGGTTTTCATACGCTGATGACAAGCCTCGTGGCGCAATCCGCGAATGCTTGGAACAACGTGCCTACCGCCGCAGTCAGCATTACGAATGGCGGCAACCTCAGCGAAGACGTCAGCGGATCCAATGTCATCGCAGGCGCGAATGGCATCACTATGCCGGCGGACATTCAATCGACCGCGACATCCAAGCCGCTCGCGATCGTCTACGATGCCGACGGCTCAGTGATCAACGCTTTCTTCGGGCCGGGAGCCAGCGCCGCAAGCGATTGCCGCGACAACGGTGTGATGACGGTTGTCGATAACGTCGCGACCGACGGAACCATCCAGCACGCTCTGATGCTTTTGAACGGCCTGTGCGCGGGCAATAATGCACAGCTATCGGTCATGCAGTATCAAATGGTGCGCGCTTTCGGAAGGATTCTTGGGCTCGACTGGTCGCAAGCGAATGAGTCGATGTTTGTCGGCGATCAGATTACCTCGGACGGCCTTGCCGGATGGCCGATCATGCATCCGGTCGAGTATGTGTGCAGCTTCGACGGTATTTCCTGCACCCCGAACGGGCTGACATTGCGCTATGACGATATCGCCGCGGTGAACCGGCTCTATCCGGTCACATCTGCGAACAAAAGCAGCTTCACCGGCAAGCAACTGACAGCCGCTGCCACGATTTCCGTGAAGGGAACCATTCACTTCAGAAACGGACAAGGAATGCAGGGAGTGAATGTAGTGCTCCGCCCGCTGAAGCAGGGAACAGACACGCCCGATATCCGCTACACGGTAACGGCGGTGAGTGGGGCGCTCTTTCAGGGGGCGCAGCCGAATCCGGTGAACGGGCCGAATGACAACCGGGGAAATCCATTCAACAAGTACGGCAGCGATGACCAGTCGCTGGAGGGATGGTTCGATTTAAGCGGCGTCCCCCTGCCCATCGGCACGACAATTGCCGACTACCAGCTCAGCTTTGAAGCGCTCAACCCGCTCTATGCTCTTGGTTATTCCGTCGGTCCCTATACGCAGGGAGAAGTGAGCCCGTCGGGCACGATGCCGGTCATTACGCTGAACGGTCTGACAGCAGGCATTTCCATGACTCAGGACGTCGTTATTCAGGACTCTGCGGACGAATCCTACAGCGTCAATGACGGTAGTGAGTCGCAACCAGCGCGTATCCCGCCGAGTGGCGAATGGGCAGCAAGAATCACAGGCTATGGACACACGGGCTGGTTCACCTGGCCGATACGCGCGAACCGCGAACTGACAATCGAGACGGTAGCGCTCGACGAGACCGGCCACCCCAGCGGAGATAAGGCGCGGCCCGTACTCGGCGCCTGGAGCGGAACCGATGCCCCAGGCACTCTACCCACCAGCAGCACAGCGCAGCCGTTCAACGGAGACCAGACTGGGCTGACAACCTTGCCTGTAGCGACGGTGGCGGCCGGATCGGTGACGATGGGCGTGGCCGACAGCCGCGGCGACGGGCGGCCCGATTATCTTTACCGTGGCCGCCTGCTGTACGCGGACAGAGTCATGCCGTCGCGCCTGTCGTTGAATGGCGGGCCGATCACGATTCGCGGCGTCGGCTTTCGTGCCAACGCCGTGGTGACTGTCAACGGAGTCGCGGCAGCCGTAACCAGCGTTACGCCTACCGAGATTACAGCGATTGCTCCTCCGGCGCACGGAGCGAAAGGCGTCGTTTTGCTTACGGTGAGCGATCCGGCGACGCTTGGTGTTACGGCGATTCAGGATGGGCTGAGCTATGACGCGATGGGTGGCGATGCGCTTGGCATCGTAACCGCGCCGCTGGGAACAGTGGCCACAGGTGTTCCCATGCCATTTACGGTCAAGGCGTTATCCGCCGGAGCGCAGTCCCCGGCAGCAGGAGTCGCTGTAACCTTTGCCGTTACGGAGGGAACGGCATTGCTTGGCTGCGGTCAAGCGACATGCTCCGTGCTTTCAGGCGGCGATGGGCTGGCTACGATGAGTGTCTCCGCAAACTCTGCGGCACTCGCGCAGGTCACCGCATCGCTGAGCGACGGTGCCAGCGTCATCACAGAATTCACCGGCAGCGCAGCGCCTGCGATCGCTGCGCTAACCCCAAATCTCTACATTGCGATTGGCGCACAAACGGTCTGGTCTCCGCAGGCGGAGGTGTTGAGCGGCAATCTTCCGGCTGCCGGACAAACTGTGAACTGGTCGGCAGCCAGGGGCATGATGCCGGCAGCGGTAACGGCGATCAGCAACCAGAGCGGGATTGCATCGGCGCAACTCAATATCGGGCCGCTCGCGGAAGGCGCAACTGTTCCGCTCTATGCCTGTCTGCCCGGAAACACAACGTGCGCTACGTTTCAGATATACAGCGTGCATCCCGAGGCGGCGCAACTGACCGCGGTCAGCGGAGTGGGACAGACTTTGACTGCGACTGCGACGCCTGCCCCGGTTGTCGTGAGGGTGACGGATGGCGTGGGACATCCCATGGCCGGAGGCACAGTCACATTCTATGAAACGCTGAAGCAGTGGACGCCGGATTGCCCGGCGCAGGGAAGGTGCCCATCGGCACCAGTTCTGGCGACGCAAACAGTGGAAAAGACCTCCGGTGCCGATGGGCTGGTGACACTGACTCCGATGACCGGCAATGGAGTACCGACGCGACTTTATGTGACTACAGTGACAGGGAATGTAGCCTCATTGAATTTCGAGATCGAGCAACACCCGTAATTCGCGGCGACCTGAAAAAATTGCGTTACTCTGATCTTGTCACTCTCATCATTTTTCATCTTGGGATTTTGCTATGTCTCTCCGCAGTCGCCTGTGCTGGCTGTTGCTTTGCGCGCCAATTTCGTTGTGCGTTGCCGCGTTTGCGGAAACCCCTGTCACGGTGAAGGTTGTGGTGGTGGCAATGTTCGAGCAGGGAGCCGATAAGGGCGATGCTCCTGGCGAATTCCAATACTGGGTTGAGCGCGAACCTCTGGACAAGGTGATTCCGTTCCCCGCAGGAAATCATGATCTCCATATGAATAGCAATGGAGTGCTGGGCGTTTTGACAGGCGTCGGCACTGCCAAGGCCGCGTCGACGATTATGGCCCTGGGTCTTGATCCGCGTTTTGATCTGAGTCACGCGTACTGGGTTGTCGCCGGAATCGCCGGAGGCAATCCTGCGAACGTTTCACTCGGCTCCGCGGTGTGGGCGCACTGGGTTGTGGATGGCGACCTCGCCCACGAAATCGATGCGCGTGAGATTCCAGCCGATTGGCCGACCGGGTACGTGCCACTGCGGAAATCGACTCCCTATGAGCAGCCGGTCAATACCGATCTTGGGCAGGTCTACGAGTTGAATGCATCGCTGGCTCAGTGGGCCTATCAACTGACCAGGAACGTTCCTCTGGCTGATAACGCTGCGATCGCGGAGCGGCGGTCCCACTTCGATCAGGCTGCCGCGAAGAAGCCGCCATTTGTCTTCCTTGGCGATGACCTGTCGGCGTCGACTTTCTGGCATGGGGCGAAGATGGATGCCTGGGCGAATGCCTGGGTCAGCTATTACACAGGAGGCAAAGGAAACTTTGCTGTGACCGGTATGGAGGATACTGGGACGCTGCAGTCCCTGAAGTTTCTGGCACATGCGGGTAAGGTGGACTGGAACCGCATTCTGATTCTGCGCACCGTGAGCAACTACGATCAGCCCCCGCCAGGTATGTCTGCCTGGGAGAGTCTTGGGGCGGAAAAAGCAGGCAAATATTCGGCTTTCGTGCCTGCGCTTGAAAGCGCCTATGCGGTCGGCCATGTCGTGGTCGATAAGCTGGTTGCGGAATGGCCACATATGCGGGATCAGGTTCCACAAGCAGAAAACAAGTGATCTGGCGAGAGAAGGCGGGCTGGATTTTCAGTTGTATCGCTTTCCTTCCCAAAAGCATCTTTCTGGTAGGACGATTTCCCGAGGAGGTACCATGGGCACGCCCATGAACGGAACACAGGTACAGATTCCCGCCGTCGCGGCTGGACGCAGACCCCGGGTTCTTATTCTCGGCGGAGGCTTTGCGGGACTACGCGCGGCTGTTGCCCTGGCAAAATTGCCGGTCGATATCACCATTATCGACCGCCGCAACCACTACACTTTCCAGCCGCTGCTTTACCAGGTAGCGCTGGCCGTTCTTTCTCCCGCCGATATTGCGACACCGATCCGCGGCATTCTGCGCAAGTACAAGAACGTGGAAGTGCTGATGGACGAGGTGATCGGCTTCGATACCGAACGCCGCCGAGTCTCGATGAAGAGCGGTGTCGAGCTGGGCTACGACTACCTCGTTGTAGCAACGGGTGCGACACATTCCTACTTCGGCAACGATGCCTGGGCACAGTACGCGCCCGGCCTCAAGACTATTGAAGATGCAACCGAGATTCGCCGACGGGTGCTGCTCGCATTTGAGCTGGCCGAGCGGCAGATGCTCGAAACAGGCTCGCATCCGCCGCTGAATTTTGTGATCATCGGGGGCGGCCCGACTGGGGTGGAATTGGCGGGCGCTATTTCAGACATTGCAAAGCTTTATATGCGTCATGATTTTCGCCATATCGATCCCACGATGGCGCGGGTCTTGATCCTTGAAGGTAGTCCGCGGATTCTCGCGGCATATCCCGAAGACCTTTCGGGTAAGGCGGTGGAGCAGCTGAACGACCTCGGCGTCGAAGTGCACACCGGCGCGCAGGTCACCGATGTGAAGCCGGGGTACGTAATAGTAGGCGGCCAGCGGCTGGATGCGGTGGTGACGATATGGGCAGCAGGCGTGCAGGCCTCGCCGTTAGGTAAACTGCTTGGCGTTGAAACCGACCGGCGCGGATGCGTGCTGGTCAATGAAACGCTGAATCCGCCAGGACATCCTGAGATCTTTGTCTGCGGCGACCTCGCGCATTTTGTGCAGGACGGCAAACAAGTTCCGGGCGTGGCCCAGCCCGCGATGCAGATGGGAACACACGTAGGCCGCATGATCGGGCAGGATTTGCAGCATCAGCCGCGCAAGCCCTTCCGCTATTTCGACAAGGGAGACATGGCCACCATCGGCCGTCTCGCCGCAGTTGCCAAAATCGAGTGGCCCTTCAAGGCGCACTGGAGCGGCTTCATGGCGTGGCTTACGTGGCTGACGATTCACATTTACTTTCTGATCGGCTTCCGTAACCGCGTCGCTGTTTTCTTTGAGTGGGCCTGGACGTACTTCACGTTCACGCATGGGGCGCGACTCATTACCGGAAGCCAGGTGTTGCCGGGCTGGGTTGAGCAGCAGGGAGTAGAGGTGCAGTCGAATGCCGCCCCACTCGACCCAACGTCGCCGGGCTTTCTGGATCACCATCATGGACAGGTAGCCTCGCAGGACTCGTCTGTTCCCAAGCAGAAGGTCTCATGATGAGCAGTGCTGGCCGGCGTTATTCTTCGCCGATATCTTCGTTCCAGACCTGGGGATTCTTGCGGATGTAGTCGTCCAGCAACGCGACGCACTCGGCGTTGTCGAGATCGACTACATCCACCCCGTTCGAGCGAAGCCAGTCAACTCCGCCTTGGAAGTTTCGGCTTTCTCCGACGACGACAGTACGGAAGCCGAACTGCCGGATCAGGCCGGTGCAATACCAGCAGGGCGCGAGCGTTGTCACCATGGTCAGATTGCGATACGAGCGCTGGCGGCCAGCGTTGCGGAAGGCATCGGTTTCGCCGTGGGCCGACGGATCTCCATGTTGCACTCTGCGGTTGTGTCCGGCACCGATTAAAACTCCGGAGGGATCGAAGATGGCTGCGCCGATAGGGATGCCGCCCTCGGCGAGCCCTTGCCGCGCTTCTTTGATGGCTACGGCGAGCATCGACGCATAGTGTGCATGGCTTGATTCGCTCATTTCTTCCACCATCACCTTTCCACTGTGGAATTTCTTGACTTGCCGGCGGATGCACCGCAGACTAAACGCTCCAGCCTGAAAACTAAAGAGACAGGAGTCGGCAGTTGCCCTCGGATACTGTTTTACAGCAACACTCCGGTGAGCAGGCTTTCGGTCTGCGGCACGGTGCGCTTTCACCGTTGGAAGTGCTGGCGCAGTCGGTTTCCACGATAGCGCCGACGACGACTCCGGCGATGACGATTCCGCTTGTCTTTGCGCTGGCAGGCAATGGCACCTGGCTGGTGTATCTGCTGGCTACAGTGGCTCTTGGACTGGTGGCTTTGCTGATAGCGGCTTTTGCCCGGCGCTCGGCATCGCCGGGATCGTTGTACAGCTATGCGACGGCTTCCTTGCCTCCGTCCGTGGCCAGTCTTTCGGCCTGGGCCTTGCTGCTGGCCTACGTTGCCACCGGCTCTTCCGTTGCGGGCGGATTCATCAACTACGCGAACGTGCTCCTGCGCACGTTCTGGGGATATGAAGCGCCGGGAGTTGTGCTGGTTGTCGGAGTCGTCCTGCTGGCTGCGTGGATGGCCTACCGAGACATCAAAGTGTCGGTGCAGGCGATGCTTTGGATGGAGGGCATCTCGGTCGCCTGCATCGTGCTTGTGCTTGCATTGATTCTCTTCAAGCACGGGCTGCATATCGATCGTGCACAGCTGTCGCTGCGCGGTGCCGCGCCCTCTGGAATCCGATTGGGCCTGGTGCTGGCCATGTTCAGCTTCGTTGGTTTCGAAAGCGCGACTACGCTCGGCGCTGAAGCCAAAGAGCCTCTTCGCACGATTCCCCGGGCCGTGTTGCAGTGTGCGGTTGGTGGGGGCATTTTCTTTACCGTTGCCGCATATGCCGAGGTCCTTGGATTCCGTCCGACGGGGATGGAGTTGAATCAGAGTCCGGCTCCCATGCATGTCCTGTCGCAGCAGGCAGGCGTGGCGGTGCTTGGACTGGTCATCGATGCGGGCGCCATGATCAGCATGTTTGCCTGCACGCTGGCCTGCATCACGGCGGCCGCCCGGGTGCTGCTGCTGATGTCGCATCGCGGGCTGGTGCATGCGATGCTGCGGCGGACGCATGTGCGCAATGAGACGCCGCATGTCGCCGTGCTCATCACGGCGGCGGCGGTACTGCTTCCGGCCCTGGTGCTGGCTGCGCGCGGGGTTGCCAGTGCCGATATCTACGGGTGGATGGGTTCGCTGGCGACATATGGATTTATTACCGTGTATGGACTTGTCTGCGTTGCGCTGCCGATTCGTTTAAGGCGGCTGCAATCTCTGACACACGGGATACGGTGGATTGCCGTTGCCGGAGCAGTGGCTATGCTGCTGGCTTTCGTCGGCAATCTTTATCCTGTGCCGCCAGCGCCGTATTCGTGGCTGCCGTATATCTATCTTTCATACCTGCTGGTTACACTTATCTCCGGCAGGTTGACGGCTGCGTAGTCCGGACCCGGGAGAAGAGGAATGGACAGGCTTAAAGGCAAGCGTGCGCTGATCACAGGCGGTAAGCCTCGCCCTTTCTAATTAAGAACCAGCTAAACCACTAGCAATAGAATCCATCCAATGGCGCCCGATTTCAGCATTCTGGCAACCGTGTTACGGACTGCCTGAGACGAAATTATTGTTCCAGCCGGGATTTTCACTTGCTATCTGAGCCGGGGCTGAGTTCTTATTTTGATCGCCGAAGATATGGAAATTCTGGAGGTCGCGCATGTCTACTCCATCGATCCCGTTTCCGGGCTCTATCATCTCAAGCGGTTCCAAAGACAAGGCTTCAGTTTTAGCAATTCAGCATCGTCTTAACCAAGTCGGTTGCGGGCCTGTTGCAGAGACCGGCGTGTTCGGAGTGGAAACCTTCGATGCCGTCGAGCTCTTCCAGGCACGATCGGTCGACAAGTTTGGAGTGCCGTTGAAAGTGGATGCCCAGGTGGGGCCGATGAGTTGGGGTGCTCTCTTCGGTATCCCAGTCGTGACATCGCCGCCGGTGGCAGCGTCGCCGCTGCTTGCTGATACTCTGGAGGTCGCGGCGAAGGAGATCGGTACGCTGGAGAGTCCGTTAGGCTCGAACCGGGGTCCCAGAGTGGATCAGTATTTGCGCACCGTTGGAATCGATCCGACAACGGGGAGTTTTCCCTGGTGTGCTGCGTTTTTGTACTTCTGTTTTCAGACTGCGGCGGACTCTCTCAAGATTCCGAATCCGGTCATCAAGACGGCAGGGGTGCTCGATAAGACGGCAGGGGTGCTCGATCACTGGAATCGCGCGGGTCAAAAGGGAATTCCGCGCATCAGCAACATCGATGCTGCGGCGACCCCTTCCCTGGTGCAGCCAGGTTTGATTTTCGTCATCACAACGGGTAACGGCAACGGGCACACGGGCATCGTG
>JAATFH010000478.1 GCA_015655315.1 Terriglobales bacterium | reverse complement strand
GTATCGACGAATGAGCCGTTCGGATGGTTCAGCACATTGAACGCCGAGGCAGAGAGCCCAAGCGTCGGGCTCTTGTCCAGCTCTTTGGGATGCAGTTTGAAATCGTATCCCCAGCGCAGATCGAGGTCGGCATAGTCAGGACCAATCTCCGAGTTGCGCGGCACATCATCCGGACGAGCGTTGAAGAGGTTAGTGCCAAACGAATCTTCGCCGGTCGTGATGGTCCAGGGCTTGCCGGTATTGGCGAAGAGTCCGACGCCAAGGTTCAGCAGATGCTCGGGGTTGAACATGCCGTAGAAGCCGAAGTGCTGTCGCTGCTGCCAGTCTGCCGGACCCCATTCCGCATCGGGATCGAGCTGGTTTTGCGGGAACCACGAAATGCCGCTGGTGTTGTTGCCGTAGTGGCTCCACGTATACCAAGCAAAACCGGTGAAGTACTTATTCAGCCGTCCACGGTAGTTAATATCCAGAGCGCTGCCGTTCTGCTCGCCTTCTGACTCGATCTGCCGCAGCTGAGAAACGCTCGCGTTCGGTCGCGTTGTGTAATTCGGCGCGAGAGGCGCGTTGATATCGATGGAGCGGTAAAGGTTGATGCCGCGATTTATGCGTCCACCGATGGAAATGGTGCCCTTCTCTCCGACTTTGCGGTCGATGGAGAGACCATAGTTGATCTGGTAAGGGGTCTTGATGTTGGGAGCGCGTTCCACGAGCGAAGGCGGCAGATCGGCAAGATCGGCGCAGTTCGTGATGGGATTGCACAGAGCCTGCTGGTTCGACGAGAGTTGCAGCAGGCGCAGAGCCGCGTATTGATAGCGGGCCAGGTCAGCGAGCGGACCCGAGCCTGTGCGGTCATAATAGATGCCGCCGCCGCCGCGCATCACCATCTCGTGTTCCTTATTGAGAACAAGCGCGAAGGAGAGGCGGGGCGAGAAGTTATTTACGTCGCCGCCGAGAAAATTCTGCCAGTCATAACGAATTCCCGGCGTGAGTGAGAATGTTGGGGTCAGCTTGATCTGATCTTGAAAAAAGGCGCCCGCTTCCTGTTGGTGGTAAACGAAGCGAGTCTGCCCCTGCTGGATGGAAAATCCTGAAGGAATGCCTGCCTGGTAGTTCTGGATCGCTGTAGCGATCAGTGTTCCATCGGCCGCATAGGTAGGTCCATACGTGTAGCTGCCCAGGGAGTTGGTATGGTCTTCCAGCACGCGGCGGCTCAGGTGCGGCAGGTTCGCGCCGAATTTCAGATTATGCGGTCCCTTGGTCCACGAAACCATTTCGTTGGCGCGCAGGTTGTATTCCGTCTGGACCTGCTCATTCTGTGCGCTGCCGCCGACGAAGTTGCCTTGCACATTGATCTTCGGCGCATTCTCTGCGTTCGAGATGGGATCGTAGCTGCGCTCCAGCACAATCGATGCCTGATTCAGAATCGAGGGAGAAAAGATGTAGTCATCATGAAAGATGAGGTCGTCTTCGCGGCCTTCCGTGTTGTATCCGGCTTCCGCCAGTGTCTGGTTGCCGACGCCCTGATTGCGGTTCGTTGCATCCTCAAAGGCGTACATGACCGACGCGGAGTTTTTATCGCTAAACTGATGCCCCACGCGCAGCGAGAACTCAGTGTCCCGCGTAGGAGCAGGGACATTTTCATTGAGGATACCGCTTGGATTCTCCGGGGTGGGTGCGACCGTTGCATTCACGGTAGCGCTGAGGTCTTCTTCCGCGCGATTGAACGAAAACAGGAAAGAAGAGTTTTTCGCATGCCAGATCGGCCCGGTGACATTGCCTTCATAGATGCGGCGCTGTTCCGGTGGCTTGCTGGGGGCGAAGTCGTTCTGCGCGTTCAGAGCAGCGTCGCGGAAGAGGAAGTTTAACTGGCCGTGATAGGCGTCAGCGGCCTGCTTGGTGATGATCTCAATCTGCCCGCGTCCCGGTCTGTAATATTGCGCGGAATAAGGGTCTTGATTGATATGCACTTCCTGCACGGCGGACGGAGAGACAAGCGCGCGATTCGCCTCGACGCCATCGACCATCAGGCCCGTTCCAGCCGTCGAGCCCTGGCCGGAATCCAGAAAACTGCTCATCGCGGTCACGTAGTCGTTGTCGAAGACGGGCATTGCTTTCAGATCGTCCGCGCTCATAACAGCGGTATCGCCGTTTTCCTCGGAGGCCGTCAGGTCCACGTTTGAATTTGCATTCACTTCGACCTGCGTTACGGCAGCCGCGACCGCGAGAGCGAAACTTACCGGCGCTAGGGCGGTCGCTCCCACGTGGACCTGCTGCGTAGAAGCCTCGAATCCCTGCAAGGTCACAACCAGCGAATAGTCGCCCTGTTTTGGTGGCTGAATAGTGAAATTTCCCGATGTGTCCGTGGTTGCAGTCGCCAGCACTGCGCCCGTCGCATCGGTCAACTGCACCTGGGCGCCGGGAATAATGGCGCCTGTGGTATCTGCTACCGTGCCGTTGACTGTGGCGGCGGCTTCACTGACGGCTGGAGCCGCAGGCGTATCGATCGCCGCATAAGCAGCGGGGCAGGCCAGAAGGGCAGAGAGTAAAGCAACGCGCAGCAAGGCGAAATCTCCTTCAAGCAAAAATTGAACTTGCAGAATTTGCCAGTGGTCAAACCAGGGGGAGCCTGTTTCCAAATTGCCGAGTAGATGCTTGGCAACGAAGAAACGATTTAATAATTATTCATCTTCGCAGCATCGAGCGCAGAAATCCAGTCCCTGGGAGAATCGGCCAGATAATCGGATGGTATGGATTCCACAGTGTGGGAGGACAGACCATAGCGGCAGCCTATCACCCAGGTTTTTGCCCGCCGCGCTGTCAGAATGTCCACGTCTGAATCACCAACCATGAGGGTTTCCTCCGGCTGCAGGCCCGCTTCCCGGATGAGAGTGGTCAGTCCTTCCGGGTCGGGTTTTTTGGTAGGGAAGCTGTTGCCACCGTAGATGCGGAAGAAGTATGGACTGAGTCCCAGAGCCTCGCAGATGGCCTGGGCTGGGATCACCGGCTTGTTGGTCAGCACCGCCATTTGCCTTCCTGTTTTCAGGGCATCGAGTGCGTCGAAGACTCCGTCATACACGTAGGTGTAGTCGAGCTTGTGCTCCCGGTAGTGATTCAGGAACGAAGTCAAAGCTCTTTCCACAAATGCCTCGTCTGAGGGATCGCCGAGCGCGCGTCGGACAAGCATTCCGGCGCCATCACCGATGTATTCGGCGATAATCTCCTCCGGCAGCGGCTGCCTTTGGAAGTCAATGAGCATGGCATTGATGGAATTGGCCAGATCCTTGCGGGAGTCGATGAGCGTGCCGTCGAGATCAAAAACAATCAGTCGAATCTTGTCAGATGGAATGGGCTGGAGAGAATGCGCCATGCTTCCAGTGTAATGGCGTCAAATCTTCTGCTGTTTCCAGCGGCCACGGCGGAAGAGCAGCATACTGGCAGCGGCAATGGAGCATTCCGAGAGAACAATTGCGAGAAAGACGCCATGCTCGTGCATGCCGACGCGGAAAGAAAGCCACCAGGCGAGCGGAATCTGGAACATCCAAAAGCCGAAGAAGTTCACGATAGTTGGCGTGATGGTGTCGCCCGCGCCATTGAAGGCTTGCAGCATCACCATGGCATACGCGTAGCCGATGTTGCCATAGCTCAGGATGCGAAGCGCGGTGGCAGCAATTGGCACCACGGCTGGGTCCTGAATGAAAAGCTTTACGGCAGGCGTGGCGAAGAAGATGAAGAAAACGCCGATGCTTCCGAGAAAAATCACGTTGTAAAGGCCGGTGCGCCACACCGATTTTTCCGCACGGTCAGGGTGTTTGGCTCCAAGGTTCTGCCCGACCAGTGTGGCTGCCGCGTTACTCAGTCCCCATGACGGCAGGATGATGAAGATAAGGATGCGGATGGCGACCGTGTAACCAGCCAGTGCGCTCGATCCGAAAAATGAAATGATGCGTACCAGGCCGATCCAACTGGTGTGCGCGATGGCGAACTGCAATATGCCGGTGATCGATACTCGGACGAGCCGCCACAACACATCGAAACGGATGCGAATGTGCCGCACGAGCACGCGAATCCGCTCTGTGCCTTTTAGTAAGCGATAGAACTGGTACAAAACTCCGATGCTGCGGCCTGTGCATGTTGCCAGTGCTGCTCCGGTCACGCCTAACTTTGGAAACGGTCCCAGGCCGAAGATCAGGCACGGGTCGAGAAAGAGATTGATGATGTTCGATACCCAGAGCAGGCGCATCGCAATGGCCGCGTCGCCGGCGCCGCGAAAGATCGCGTTGTTCAGGAAGAGCATCACAATAGCGCCACAGCCGCCGAGCGCAATGCGCGCATAGTTTGATCCGATGGCGACGATCTCGGGCGAAGCTCCCATCAGCCCAAGGAGGCGCGGCGCGAAGATGAAGGAGGGAACTCCAATGAGCAGCGAAATCGACAGCCCCAGAAAAATTGCCTGCACACCGGCAACGGCGGCACCCTCCGGGTCTTTCTCGCCGATACGGCGCGCCACCATGGCCGTGGTTGACATGGCGAGGCCGATGCCCACGGCAAAGACCAGCGAGAGCAGCGACTCCGTCAATCCCACTGTAGCGACTGCATTCGCGCCAAGTCGCCCCACCCAGAAGACATCCACGACAGCAAAGAGCGATTCCAGAACCATCTCCAGCACCATGGGAATCGCGAGCAGCAGGATCGCTCGATTCAGTTTGTCGGTTGTGTAGTCCTGATGTGAGCCACGCAGGGCTTCGCGTATCGACGCCCAGAGCGGAGGCTGCGCCACGGCCACGGATTGGGAAGGAGCATCCACGAATCGCTCCAGCGAGTTTACAGGGAATTCATCACGTCATGTTGAATTCCACCTGACTCGCGATATCCTCAGTGGCATGCAAAAAAAGCAACGCAGAGCCTGCATCCTTATCGCCGTAGTTGCTATTTCAGTTGCAGCCGAAAAACTGGTCGCGCAGGAAGTGCGCTTTCCCACCAATGAAGATTTGCGGCACACGCGCTCTATCAGCCAGCCCCGTCTCTCGCCCGACGCGGAGAGTGTGCTCGTGCAGATTGCGGACGCGACCGCCGATGGCGGCCGCACGCATCTCTGGCTCGTCGACATCAAGCAGAACGCATCGCGCCAGCTGACCTATTCTCCCGCATCCGACAAGCGCGGCGAGCACGGCGGCGAATGGCTGCCCGACGGAAGCGCCATTTTGTTCCTGGCGAAGCGGGGAGAGCATACGCAGCTTTATCGCCTGCCGATGGAGGGGGGCGAAGCACACCCTTATGAGCTGAAGATCGATCCTCCTGTCGATGTTTCGCAGGATGCGGATGCCATTCCACCGAATCAGACGAAGCCGACACAAAAGCCGGAGCAGGTAGAGATCGATGTGGAGCAGTTCGCTATTTCTCCAGATGGGAAATGGATCGCTATCACAGCTCGCGACCCGCAGACCCCGGGTGAAAAGAAGCAGGAGACGGATAAGGCGGATGCGCAGTGGGTCGATCACAATCCGCATGGCGCAAGGCTGTATCTGCTCGATCCTGCAACCGGAAAGCTTACGAAAACAGCGGCAGCTCCCGATGTGGAAACTGCTGTATGGAGCAGGCAGTCCGACCGGCTTCTGGTTCTCGCCGAGAAACCGGGCAATGCAGACGATCTTGGACCTGCGAAGAGCGCATGGCTGTTGCGCGCCAGCGATCCCGATCATCCCGAGGCGGTAAAGCAGATCTCGCCATCGGTTGCGCAGGCCGCATGGTCGGAGGATGGGAAGCGCATTTATTTTCTGGCGCAGGCTGAAGAGGATGCTCCGCCGGGCTATGACGATCTCTACGAATTCGCGTTCTCCGACAGCTCGGTCAGAAATCTCAGCCGGGAATATGCGGGATCGATAGGACACGAAAGCCCGATCGCCGTGGATGGCAAAGTTTTGCAATCCGTACAGAACGGCACGCGGGTTTCCCTGGCCCGATTCGGCGGCGGCTCGCCGGAGCAGCTGAAATTTGATACATCGGTTGTTACAAATCTTCATACGAATGCCAGACAAAATGGATGGGTCTGGATCGGGGCGAGCAGTACGAAGCCGCAAACTTTATTTTTTACGGAAAAGCTTGGCCACACGCCGCGTGCGCTCAACACGCCTTCGGCTATCCCTGCGAAATGGGCCGAATCGCCGTCACAACTCATTCAATGGCAGAACGAAGGAAAGACGATCGATGGACTGCTCTATCTGCCGCCGCAGGCGAAAGATCATAAGGTGCCGCTGATCGTCGATGTCCATGGCGGACCTACGGGCGCATGGGAAGATAACTATTCGCCGCTTATCTCATTCTTATTGGGTCATGGATGGGCGGTTCTCCGGCCCAATCCGCGCGGCAGCACCGGCTATGGAGCCGCTTTCGCCGCGGCTAACAAAAACGATCTCGGCGGCGCGGACTTCCGCGACATCATGGCTGGCGTCGACGCCGTCATCGCTCGAGACGCGGGC
>JAATFH010000004.1 GCA_015655315.1 Terriglobales bacterium | reverse complement strand
GCTGACGATCGGCATCGACCTTGGCGACGTTTGGAGCCATTACTGCACCCTCAACCAGCAAGGTGAAGTGGTCGATCGAGGTCGCTTCAGAACCACACCGAAGGCCATCGAGAAGTGGTTCGTTGATGTGCCTCACGCTCGTGTTGCGATGGAGGCCGACGTTCACTCGATCTGGATCAGCGAGCAACTGCAGGAGCTTGGCCATGAGGTGATCGTGGCGAACGTGCGCGAGTTGCAAGCGATCTCGCACAACGATCGCAAGAGCGATCAGGTCGATGCGGAGAAGTTCGCACGCTACGCGAGGCTCGATCCGAACATCCTCCGGCCGATTGGCTGAGTCAACAGAAGCCGACTTCCGGAAGGAATCAACTCAAGCCAACCCCTGGGCATCGACATTCAGGGGCGATAGAAGGAGTTGCCTCTGGTTGGGCTGCCGCTTAACATTCAATGCTGAGACTTAGGGTTAAGGATCGCGGTACTCGCGGCGCTTGAGTTCGCGGACTGCCTGTTCGTGACCTTGGCTGGCGGCCTGACGAATCCAGTGGCGGGACTGGACATAGTCGTGCTCGACCCCCTGGCCGATAGCGTAGAGGTGGCCAAGCTGGAACTGGGCCTCGGCATTGCCTTGATCGGCGGCCTTGCGATACCACTCGGCGGCCGTCGAGTAGCTGAGTGGAACGCCTTGGCCAAAGTAGTAGAGGTCGGCTAACTTTTGCTGGGCTTCGGGAAAGTTCTGCGTGGCAGCCAGGCGATACCAGTGAGCAGCTTCTGTATTGTTTTGGGCAACTCCTTCCCCTTTGCGGTACATGAGGCCGAGGTTGTATTGCGCCCAGGCGAGTTGACTATGAGCAGCGCGCTGGCACCATGCAAAAGCCTCAGCGAAGTCGTTTGCTGTGTAGTAGCGGAAGCTGAGGTTTGCCTGCGCGAAGGCGTGGCCCTGCTCTGCGGCCTTGCGCTCCCAGTAGGAGGCTTGGGTATCGTCCTGCGGTAGGCCCTGCCCCGCGTCAAACATGATGCTGAGGAGGTACTGCGACTCGGCATGACCTTGCTCGGCGGAGAGTCGAAAGCTGGCTGCCGCTTCGATGAAGTTACCGGCGTTGTAGTCGGTGACGGCCTGCTGGTAGTAAGGATTGGAGGCTGCATCGGCGGCCTCACGACGTCCGCGGCCGATGATACTGGAACGCGTGGAATGGAGTGACAGCCCAGCACGAATCGGGATGTGCTGCAGTTCAGCTTTGGATCTATCTTCCATGGGCACTGATCTGGCGTTCAACGAATGCAAAGCGGTACCGGGCATCGGCGATCTGCTCGCGGAGACCGGTGGCGAGCTCGGTAAGGAGGTCGCGGTGTTCGCGGGCAGCGGCTTCGGCGTCGAGGCGCAATTGGGCGATTTCGCTGGAGAGCAGCGTGTGCCGTTCAGCATCCAGCGCAGCGATATCGCGTTCGGCGTGCTGGATCTGGCGCGTGATGCGGAGAAGTTCGGCAGCGGCGTCTTCGCCAGCAATGGAGGCGTTGATTTCACGATGATCATCAAGGAGCCGCAGCAGGGTTTCGGTGTCGCCACGGCGATAGGCCTGATTGGCGCGGGCCATCAGCAGCGTGAAGTGTTTCTGCTCGCCATCGTCGCGTGCAAAGTCGGGATGGATGCGTTTGGCAACGTCACGGAAGAGGGCCTTCAGGCTGGGCGGTGGATCGAACTCCTCGATTTCGTCGGCATCGCCGAATGCCGCATCATGGGTTGCCTGCGCCCGCTGACGGGCTTCATCGGCTCGATGGCGGGCGGAGTCGGAGTCATAGAGGTCGACTTCGCGCTCGGCAATGCGTGCTTCGATGTCGTCAAGCTCGGCGTAGAGAATACCGACCTGGCGGAAGTAGCGGTCTTCGAAGGCCTTGAGCTGGGCGCGCAGTTGGGCCAGCTCAGATTCGCAATCGGCGAGCTTGGCACGAACGCCAGCAAGCTGCTCGCGTTTGTCGAGGAGAGCGACATCGTCCGGGGTCTGCTGGAGGATGATTTCGGCTGGCATGCGGCTTCTGCAAGTGTAAGTTCTAGTTTAACGGACTGGAGTTGCGCTTTGCACATGCGTGCGCGCTTGCCGTAGCAATTCAGTCATTGGGACTTGGCCTGCACTCAGGACTAAGGTATATGCCAACGCGCATAACCTTCAGCAATCGATCAGTGATAAGAAGCCGACTTTCGGGGAGTAATTCGTCTTCGATGAGTCCATCGGCGATGATGTACAAATCGACCTGACGGAACTATCCCACCATGGAATTGAGGGCAGTTTTGATTAGGGCAAGAGCGGAGATACTCCGCTCTTGCCGCGGTGATGAACGAGAAAGAAATAATCACCGTGAGGCAATGCGCGTTTCTACCGTCGATGCCATCGATGGAGCGCATTGGCGATCAGGCAACAGTTTGAAGCGATGGTTCCCAATTTCCAATAGCCAATCTACTCTGCGCGGAGAGCCTCAACCGGATTCACCGATGCTGCGCGATGTGCGGGCAGGAAACTCGCTGCCATCGACGCGAACCCCAGTAGGAAGGCCACAAGGCTCAGGGTCACTGCATCCCATGCCTCCACACCGAACAAGAGGCTGCGTATGAGTAACGATGATCCTATGGAGCAGACGAGTCCGATTGCCAGCCCAGTTGCTGTGAGCCATCCGGCCTGACGCATTACGAGTGCGTACACCGAGCTCCGCTGGGCGCCGAGGGCCATGCGCACGCCTATCTCCCGAGTGCGCTGACTCATCGAGTAGGCGATCACTCCGTAAAGGCCCACCACGCCAAGTATCAAAGCGATTGCGGCAAATCCACCCACCAGCAATGCCGAAAACCGATGAAGCAGCGCCGCCTGTGTGGCATCGATCTTCTCCGTCATGGTCGTTTCATCGGAAACGGCGAGGTTCGAGTCGATCTGATGGAGTGTATTCACCAGCCTGGGCAGCATTGAGCCCTCATCCTGCGAGGTGCGCACGACAAGACTGAAATTATTCTGGCGCGTCTGATTGATGGGGAAATACTCTGCCGGCCAAGCCTCCACATCGAGGGCTCCCTCGCGAACATCGTCAACGACGCCGACAATTTCCCACACGGACGGACGCCCCGACTCGTCGTTGGCTATCCTCTGCCCAACCGGATCTTCGTTCGGGAAATACTTCCGCGCCAGCACCTGGTTGATGATGGCCACTCGTGGATGAGAAGGATCATCCGCCTCGGTGAAGTACCGTCCTCGTACGAGCGCTGCCCTGAGAGCGGGCAGGTATCCGGGGCTTACGTGGCGCTCATCCACCTCATTATGTTCGCCGTGGTCCGGTCTTCCCGGGAAATGAATCCGGTCGGTGGCACAATTACATTGAACCGGGAGCATGCTGGTCATACCCGCTGTCTGCACGCCCGGCAGGCTGGAGACACGACGCACAATTTCGCGGTAAAGCCCGATGACCTGTTCATCGCTTTTGTAGACCGTGTCGAGAGCCATGACGCTCATCGTTGCCAGGTGGCTTGGATCGAAGCCCAGCGGCACGTGGAGCAGGCGATAGAGGCTGCGTCCGAGCAGTCCTGCTCCGGCCAGCAGTACAACTGCGATTACCAATTCGACCACCACCAGGTTCGCTCCCAGTCTGCGCCAGAAGCGGCTGCCGGAACCGCGGTCGCCGTCGGCCATTCCTTCATGCACCTCCAGAAACAACAGCCGCAACATGGGCGTGGCGGCCAGCGACAGGACGACTAGCATTGCGACTGCGGCGGCGAACACGGCGGTGTGCGCATTCAGGCCCACGCTTCCCAGGAAGGGCATATTCGATGCCATGCCCTTCGGAACGAGGCTGCCGAGGAGCCTCATGATTCCGGCGGCAACCATCATGCCCGCCAGACTGCCCAACAGGCCGAGTAGCAGGCCTTCGGTCACAAACTGTTCTGCCAAGCGTGCCGGCGTTGCGCCCAGTGCGCCTCTCACTGCCACTTCGCGCCGGCGGCTCTCCGAACGCACCAACACCAGACTACCGACGTTGACGCAGGCGATGAGCAAAAGCAGGAGAGCTCCACTCAACAATGTGAGAAGGATGGGTCGCACATCGCCGACGATCATCTCCGAGAGGGGAACAACACTCGCGGTCAGATCGAGCCCCGTTATGCCATATTGCAGCTGGAGTTGTTTTGCGATGGGGTTCATTTCGGCCAGCGCCGCCTGGGCAGTGACGCCGGGGCGGAGTCTTCCAATCCCCAAGAACGTATAGAAGGTCCGCTTCTTCTCGTGATCGCTGAAGCTATTGATCGGAACCCAGAACTCGGCGCTGCCGCCCGGCGCGAAGGAGAACGTATGTGGCAGAACGCCGATGATGGTAAAGGCTCTACCGTCGAGATCTACAGTCTGGCCTATCGCGTCGCGCCGTGCGCCAAAACGATGGAACCACGTGCCATAACTCAGAAGCAGGACGTTGGGACCGCCCGGCCGGTTCTCGCCCGGATAAAAGTCACGCCCGAGCATGGGATGGATACCGAGAGTCTGGAAGAAGCCGCCGCTCACTCGTTCGGCCTGCACCGGTTCTGCGCCTGAGGAATTGTTTAGGATGTACCCGGCGCCGCTATACACATCGAGCGAGCTGAAGGAATGATTCATTCGCTGCCAGTCAAGATAATCCGGGTAAGAAAGCGGCCAACGCGGCGACTCGACGCTGCTTTCATTCACTGACATCAACTGGCTGGGATTCGTATACGGGAGAGGTTCAAGGAGAGCGGCGTCCACGAATCCGAAGATAGCCACGCTGACACCTATGCCGAGAGCCAAAACAAGGATCGCGGTGGTGGCGAAGCCGGGATTTTTTGTGAGTTGACGAATGGCGAACCGAATGTCGCGCAACAGATTGTCGAACCACACCATGCGGTCTCTCAGATAGAAGCGCTCCTGCGCCGCACCCACATTGCCGAAGGCGATATGTGCTCTGCGGCGCGCTTCGTCTTCGGTCAAGCCCTCAAGCTGAAGTTCGTCGGCTTCGAGTTCCAGGTGGGCCTTGATCTCTTCAGCAAAATCGTCGGTGCTCCGCGTCCGCTTGAACATAACTATGCCTCCTCGCTACTTGGTCCCGGGCTGCTGCCCAGAATCAATCCCATCGCCCGGGTCAGCCGCTCCCACTCGCTGGTCTTCTCCACTAGCTGCTCGCGCCCTTTGGCCGTAAGCGAATAAAAACGCGCTTTGCGATTGTTTTCGCTCACGCCCCATTTGGCGCTGATCCACTTCTTGTCCTCGAGGCGCTGCAGGGCCAGATAGAGCGAGCCATGGTCGACGAAGAAGACTTCTTCCGACCGGCGCTGTATCGATCGCGCCACGCCTTGGCCATGACATGGTCCCAGCACAAGAGTTTTGAGAATGAGCAGGTCCAGAGTGCCCTGCAACAAAGCAATACGGTCGTCGGGATTCTTTTGGGAAGGCATCCGACCTAAAGAATGCCACTCGTCGGGTCGGATGTCAACATGAGTAGAGAAGCACTCACGTAAATGCGAATCACGCGGTGGCATCATTCAGGAGCTGGCGAGTAGACTCTTTATTCTCGACTGTTGCCAACAGGGCGAGTCACTCGTCCACATTCGCTCGGTGAGCGTGTTGGCAATTTTGCATGAATCCATCAATACTCACAGCGAAATGGTTCGAATCTATAAAGGTGACCGTCTCCGAGAAGGGCAAATTAAGGACTTCATAAGTCTGGAAGTTACGATTCTCTATCAGAATCCGAGGGACCTTCATGCGGCCATCGAGTCCGCATCCCTGATTTCTGCGCAAAGCCGAAATTAAATTTGTATGCTAAATATCATGCCATCCGGCTATTTTGCCCTGCCCCGCACCGCTGCCATCATTCTGCTGGTCTTCGCCACGCAATGGGTACACGCGGCGCAGGCGAGCACGAAGAGTGCGGCGGGCGCTCCTCTCGTTATTGAGGCGCTCGGCAAGGGAACTTTCACACTCAGCGGCCCATGGCAATTCCATCCTGGAGACGATCTTGCCTGGTCGAGTCCTACGTTCGACAGTTCTAACTGGGAACAGCTCAGTGCAGACCGGCCGTGGGGCAAGCAGGGGCATGCCCACCTGACGGGTTTTGCCTGGTATCGATGCTCTGTCACGCTCATTCAAGGCTCCGGCGCACCTCAGGAGTCCTCGCTTTTGATGCCAGGGATCCGCGATTCATACGAAATATATTGGAATGGCTCGCTGATCGGGCATAACGGCAAGCTGCCACCCCGCCCTGTCTGGTATATTTCGCAGCCTGTGCAGACCTTTGAGCTTGGCCGAGTTCAGCACGGAGTTCTGGCCGTACGCATCTGGAAGTCCCCCCTGCTTTCCGACGACTCCGGCGAGGTTGGCGGTTTTGATACCGCTCCTCTCATAGGGAGTCCCGAAGCCATTGCTACCGCCGAGGCCGCGTATGAGTTTCAATGGCTGCGCAGCCGACAACTCCATTTTGGCGCCAATCTTCTCTGCGCCGCGATTGCCTTCCTGAGCTTTCTTCTCTGGTTACGAACTCCCAAACGATGGCTCTTGTTCTGGACGGCAGGCTTTGCCATAGCTCAACCAGCCACTCTTCTCCTCGTGAATGCTCACATCGCGTTGCCCTACTCACTGGCCATGGCAGCTTTACAACTCGTGGACGCTGTGCAGGACATATCGCTCTGGTTTCTTCTTCTCTGGCTTCTTTCTCTCCGTGAGGACCGCGGCATTTATCGCACTGCGCGAATCCTGGCTTACCTGTATGCCATCAGCGAAACATTGGATGGAGTGCTGGTCGCCATGAGTTGGAATCCGCAGTGGACTGGAGCTGCCCAGGTTTTTGATGCCGTATTGACGATCTTCGTAATCCTGTTTGAAGCTTTTCCTCTGGTCCTGGTCGGTTATGCGCTTTTCCAGCGTAAGCAGCTTGATTCGGCCCGCTGGCTGGTAGCCATTTTGGCATTTCTCGACGAGATGCTGCTCTTTTTCAGCGACACAGTCAAGCAGGGGCGTCAGTTCACGGGTTGGTCAATCGCGGATAAGATCGACTCGCCCCTTTTTTTCCTCGATGGCAATGGCATCTCCCTGAGCACACTTGGCGGAGCTCTGCTGCTCGCCGCTATTGTTTACGCGGTATATGCCAACGTTCGCGAGGATCAGCGCCGCCAGGATGCGCTGGAAAGGGAAAAGATGGAACTCCTGCACGAAAGCGACAGGATGCGGCATCACGCCGAGCACGACGGTTTGACCGGCCTGTGGAATCATCGCGTGATTGTTGAGCGGTTGAGCGGAGAGATGATCCGCGCGAGTCGCGATAGGACACCGCTGAGCGTGATCCTGGCTGATATCGACCACTTCAAGAAGGTCAACGATTCCTTTGGCCACCTGGCCGGCGACCTGGTCTTGAAAGAGGTGGGCACCATCCTTTCGCGTACTCTGCGTCCCTATGACTACGTAGGCCGATACGGTGGCGAGGAATTTCTGATGATCTTGCCAAATTGCGGGCTGGAAAGCGCGCTTCTCCGCGCCGAACAACTACGCATGGCCGTGCAATCAGCACGCATCATGGAGGGCGATACATTGCTGCAGGTAACCGCAAGCTTTGGCGTGGCCTCGGATTTCCTGTCTCATTATGAGGCCGAAATGGTAATCCGAGCCGCCGATGCAGCCCTCTACCGGGCCAAGAACCGTGGACGCAATTGCGTAGTCTCAGCAAAAATGAGTACCTTGGTTTACGACAGCTAGCCTCACGGTATCCCGCACCTGCTTCATTGCCGGGCGCGTACTCGGGCAACAACAGCAAGGCCAGAAAATCTATGCCCGGTCCATGGTGCGCAACTTCATGGTTTCCGGATATAGCATCTCTGGCCTCTCTGTAGCGCCCTGGGTATAGATGAGACACAGTGTTGCAATTTGCAACGCAGGCTTTAGTCCAATACTTCCCCCAGAAGCGGTGCCTGCTCCGCGAATGCTTCCTCCGTGCCAGTTCGAACCTTTCTTACAATACCCGTCCATACTGGATTGGTTTTCGATGAATCGTAAGTGCCACTGGCCACTTCTGCTTCATAAACTGCGCTCTTCTCCAATCCTTCTTTGTAGGCTGGAAGTTCTTTCACGAGTTTGAAGGCGGCCGCTATTACCACGCCGACGTCGTCCTTAAGATCCTCCGGCACAGATGCATAAACTTCTGACTTGTGCTCCTCGATCCACTGAAAGGCGATGGGCAACACGAACGAGCTCACCCAATCGCCGTAGGCATTCAAGGCTTCCATGCCAGCAATCCACGAGGGGTGAGTCTCCCAATCCCGAGGAACACCGGGAACCGGAGGTTTATGGTGGTGATGATGATGCGGCGGCGGACAATTTGTACAGCCCTTTTTGACATGCAGCATAAACGACTCCATAGACACGAGTGCGCCGGATGACGATTCGATGTCGAGAATTAGAAAACAATTGGTTTGCTATTCAGACCATTCGTGAAAATGGCTGTTTAGCCGTGAATTTGGATCATGCACGTCTTTACGACGATGATATGACAGGCATTTTGGTTTTGGAGACGAGTTGAATTTTATCATTCAGACATAGAATTTAAGCGAAGGCCTCAGGCTGAACGGCCGACATGCACGTGTTGGAGAAGCCGGACTGTACCCGTGGTACTTGAGAACCCGCCGAACAAGAGCAGCGATGGCTGCCGCAGAGGCGGGGGAGGGAGGGGCGCAGATGAAGGAGAACACTGGTCAGTCACGCATGCTCCCGACGCAGAGCGGGAACCGCATGTCCCAAGGGCTGAACGGTGTGCGAAAAGCAACAAGGGAAGCGAAGCCGGAACGGTTCACTTTAGAAGCAGTAGGGCACGACGAACGGGGCCGACGCTATGGCAAATTGTTCCGCACGACAAACGCAACGTATACGGTCGATCCGAAATAAAGAGTAGAGGAGACAAGGCCGATGACCTCCGAGATTTTTAGCATTGGCTACGCGTCAATCCCTTTGCCGATATGGCGGAAGCTCCGACCTTCACAATTAAACCCAAACTGTAAAACCCCGTTGCGGAAGAAACCATCGCGCGCATCGCCGAGCAGAATAATTTTCCAAGCCGGCAGGCGCCGAAAACACCGAAGACGGAATGCCGCAAGCCGTGCATTCACCGGACTGGCCGCAATGTGCAGTTCAATGCCGAGGCAACAACACGTCCACTATGAGGCGCCGGAGGCGAAGCGACTCAGGAAAGAGATGAAGAAATTCTTGGACTGGTCCAACACAGAGGATTTGACCGATCTCGTTCTCAGAGCCGGGATCGCTCATCTGTGGTTCGTGACCATCCATCCGTTCGACGATGGAAACGGACGTATCGCGCGCGCCATTGCGGACACGGTTCTGGCCCGTTCGGAGCAAAGCGCGCAACGCTTCTACAGTATGTCGGCGCAGATCAGACAGGAGCGAAAAGCCTATTACGAAATTCTTGAAGCGACAGAAGGGGGCCTGGATATTACGTCTTGGCTGGAATGGTTTCTGGATTGTCTCGGCGGCGCATTTGAGCATGCTGAGGACCACATGAACTTCTCGGATGCAATTGTCTACATTGTGGATGACGATCAAGGGGCGCGCAGGGGACTTTCTAACTTCCTGAATGCGAATAGCCTGATCATAAGCTGCAACCATTCTGGCTTTTCGCGCCGTTCATTCGCTAACCGAGAATCTCCGGCCTGTCCTGCTAAGCTTTGATACTGACGGGACAGACTATGCCCCACTATCTTTGCTGTGCACCATGGCCTCGCCGCCGTGCCGAACATTTGCATTTGCTTCCAGCATGCCTAAAAAACGAAAGAATGATCGCCATTTTGCATCATAGAACCTCATTTATCCAGCTATAGTGCGACCATAAACCGAAATACCTCATTGTCACAGGGGTGAGTAGGACTGAGGAGACGTAGCGTGAGCCTGCATCCACTTGAGCCGTTGACCGCATCCGAGGTTCAGGACGCAGTGCGGCTGTTGAAAGATCTTCCCTCGTTTCAGCCAACGACTCGCATTATCAGCATCATGCTGAAGGAGCCGAAAAAGGCTTCGGTTTATGAATACACGGGGGAAGCGTCCCTGGACAGAGAGGCTGCTGTTGTACTCTTCGACAACGCCGCAAACGCCGCGTTGACTGTTACTCTGAATCTTTCCAAAAATGAGATGACGAAGGTGCAGCCTGCGCCTCCCGGTGCGCAGCCAACGTTGTCTATGGATGAGCAGACGGAGTGCGAGCAGGCAGTGCTTGCCAGCGAAGAATTTAAAGCAGCGCTCCATCGTCATTACGGCATTACCGACACATCGCTGGTGATGGTGGATATCTGGAGTGCCGGATTCTACGGAGATGAAGAAGATCGCGGTCGCCGGCTCACGCGTCCGTTGTGCTTTCTGCGCAGCGAGCCGGGCGACAATGGATACGCGCGTCCTATCGAGGGCATTCGTCCGATTGTCGATCTGAATTTGATGCAAGTAATTCGTGTCGAGGAGTATGGGAAGTGGCCTTTGCCGCCTGAGTCTGCCAATTACTCTGTTGAGAAAGTGACCGAGTTCCGAAATGGTATCAAACCGTTGCTGATCACGCAGCCTGAGGGGCCGAGTTTTTCGCTCACTGGAAATCAGATTTCCTGGCAGAAATGGGAATTGGTGATTGGCTTCAACGCGCGTGAAGGGCTCACGATCCATCACGTGCGATATGTCGATAAAGGTAAGCCGCGTCCTATCCTGTATCGTGGTTCTCTCACTGAGATGGTCGTGCCTTATGGCGACCCGCGTCCGACACAGGCGCGCAAGAATGCTTTCGATGTAGGCGAATATGGCATGGGCATGTGCGCTAATAGCCTGCAGCTCGGTTGCGATTGTGTCGGCCACATCGAATATCTCGACGCACATCTTTGCGACAGTCGTGGCCGCGATCTCACGATCCCCAATGCCATCTGTATTCATGAAGAAGACTACGGCATCCTGTGGAAGCATACGGATCGGCGCATGCCTGACGCACCTGAAGTGCGCCGCTCTCGCCGTCTGGTGATCTCGTCGATTTCAACGGTAGAAAATTATGAATATGGCTTCTTCTGGTATTTCTACCAGGACGGCAACATCCAGTTTGAGATCAAGCTCACCGGGATACTCTCGTTAGGCACCGCGCGCGAAGAAGAGGTGTTGAAACACGGCGTCACGATCGCGCCGCTGTTGTACGCGCCGAATCATCAGCACTTTTTCAACATGCGCCTTGATTTCGGCGTCGATGGAATTGAGAACACGGTGCAGCAGCTTGATGCAGTCGCTGATCCGTTGAACGAAGAGAATCCTTTCCAGAATGCTTTTCATCTGCAGGCCACCGATCTACAGACAGAGAAGCAGTCACTTGCGCATCTGAATCTCGAAACCGGAAGAACATGGAAGATCATCAATCCATCGGTCAAAAACAGGATGGGGCAGCCCGTAGGGTACAAATTTCTTCCCGGCGATAATGCGTTTCCATTCGCGTCTCCAAATGCGTGGTGGCGCAAGCGTGCGGGCTTTGTAAATCATCACGTGTGGGTTACGCCGTATCAGGAAGATGAGAAGTATGCCGCCGGGGACTATCCAAACCAGAGCAGCGGCGGAGACGGGCTCGTGAAATGGACCGAGGTCGATCGTCCGATTGCCAATACAGATGTGGTCTTCTGGTATACATTCGGCCATACTCATATTCCTCGCGCTGAAGATTATCCAGTGATGCCCGCTGCCTATATCGGCTTTTTGCTGAAGCCGAATGGATTCTTCGACCAGAATCCTGCGAATGATGTGCCGCCATCGAAGCCCGCAAACCATGATCACTGCAAACACTGCTAGCAGGACTGCTTCACTAGAAATGAGAATGTGCTCGGCTGACGACATGTCTGGAGCCAAGCCTCAGACGTGGCTAAGCCGATGCTTTGGTGGCATCGGAATGACCGCAGGTCTATTGCTGCCAAAGTGCCCCTTGTGCTGGTTTGCCATAGCCGGAACAGGTATCAGCGGAGCAGGAACTAAATTGAGTGTGGAACTGCTGGGCATTCTGGTGTTTTCATGGTGGACATGGAAAATGGTCCGTTTTCGCCGATGGCCACTGATGGCCACGTTAGGAATTACGGTTGGGATTGCATGTATATCGGCAACCGGCGCATGGTTCGTGGCCAGCTTCCAGTTCAGGTTGTTCTTGTGGGGGCTGCTGGCGGTTGCGGCCACTCTGATCGGGCGGCCCTGTTGCGCTATAAGACCTCGTGTTGGGAACGAAGTCCCATCATGATCAGCAAGTGGGTGGGTATGGTATGAGCCCGGCATGGATGAGTCGAGCAAGACAGACCGGACTGACTCGTGCTGTGCTCGTTTTACTGGCGCTCCCATTTCTTCCGAACCATGCCCAGACCGTCTCAGAGTCTACATTTGACTCACTGCTGCAAAAGGGATTTCAGCTTCATCAGAACGCCAGCTATCCTGAAGCCATCACGGAATTGCAACGTGCCTATCAGCTCCAGCCGCACAACTACTTTGTAAATCTTCTTCTCGGCATCGATGTGCTGCGCAGCGGCAAAACTACCGATGCCGTTCCATATCTAAAAGAAGCATCGCGTCAGCGACCGAAGGAAGAGTTTCCCTATGAATATCTGGGAGAAGCGCAGGCTGTGCTGGGTCATCCAGCGGAAGCGTCGGTCGCGTATATGCAGGCTCTGCACGTCAGCCCAGATTCTGAACAAGCGATAGAGAGCTGGGTAGACTTCTGCCTCGAACGATACCGCCTGATAGATCAGCAGATGCATCGAACCCAGCCTGGACTTGCTTCGGAATACAGGCTGCGTGCCTTGGCGCATCCCTTGGGCGATCCAGTGCGTGAAGAGCAGTTGCAACATGCTGCGGGTCTTGATCCGGACGCAGCCGGTATCTGGAGTGAGCTGGCTTTATCGAACGCAGCGATCCATCCTGAACAGGCAAGCGAAAACCTGAAACATGCTATCGAGCAAAATCCGCACGATCTGCGCACTCTGGAAGTTGCAGCTTTATTGGGCGCGCAAGTGGGAGACTGGGCAAAAGCCAGGGACAATCTAAACGCGATTGCAGAACGATCTCCAGGAGCGCTCTCATCGATGGCCACAGACTGGCCTGCAAAGCTGCAGCCGCTTCCGGAAGTAAAACTATCCGGGGCAGTCGTGGTCTTTCTGCAATGTGCAGAGCGCAAAGAAACACAATGCAGGTTGCCCGGTCGAGGTGCGAGGGTTCTGCATGTATCGTCCACGGCGCAACAGGCCGATACCTTGTTTCGAGAAGAACGGTGGGAAGACTACCTTACTGCATCTTCAAAAGCAGGAAATGTGCCTCGCGTGTGGTTTCAGCGTGGTGTGGCCTATGCTTCGTTAGACGATTGCGAGCATGCGATACCCGCTCTGGAAAATGCGTTAACGGACCCGCCTAATGTAGAGCGGACGAGGTTTCTGTTGTCCTATTGTTATGCGACAGAAGCTGGGAAAGCTGCGGGCCAGCTAAGCAAGGCTTCGAATGAAAGCGCATCGGTGCACATGATGCGCGGCGATATTCTGCTGCGGCTAAAAGGAAACAGTAGTGGAGCAGTGATTGAATATGAGCAGGCGTTGCAGTTGCTTCCTTCCGATCCCGCCGTTCTGGAGCGCATGGCAGACGCGGAGCTTCAAAGAAGCAACTTCGATGCGGCGAAAGAAAATGCCAGCCGTGCTCTGGCGATCGATCCGCATCGCTTTCTTGCAATGCAAATTCTCGCAAGAACTGCGCTTCGCGAACGAAAATATAATGATGCGCTGCCGTATCTGAGGCAATTGATCATTTACCGCCCGAGTGATCCGGAGACACAGGTGGAGCTGGGCACGGCCTGCGCCCAGACAGGCGCGTTGGAGGATGCAGCCATTTATCTGGCGGCGGCGCTGCAGCAACGCTATCCGGACGAGAAGGGAACCATTCATTTCGTCTATGGAACGGTACTGCGCAGTCTTGGTCGCGCCGGCCAGGCTAAACAAGTTTTTGCAGAAGCTCAGCAACTCTCAGACGCATTTCATCACAACGCCCATTGGGAGAGAGACGAATAGCTTTAGTCTGTCTCGTGGAAGTGCGTCGGGCCCGAGCGTTTTCCCTGCCGGCAGAATTGCGGACCATCGTTTAAGCGATAACGCAACCACCCATCCGTAAAACAAAAGAATAATCTTGATCCCGGATAGTGTGTCGATTTGTCAGCAAGCTATAGTCCGGTACACAAAGTAACCGAACATTCATGGTTACACAAAGCTGGCTACAGGTGAGATACGCTATGCGAAATCTGGACCGGGCAACAAATCGTTTTGGATGTTTTCTTCTCCTTGTCGTTGTTGTATGCACTTTGCTGGTGGGCAGATACTCTTACGGGCAATCTTCCAATGGCCAGATCAGCGGCCTCGTTACGGATACATCGGGAGCCGCGATACCGGGAGCCACAGTACATGCCGTCAACACGGCTACTGGCGTCTCCTATAACAGCACGACAAATGCATCCGGTGTATTTGTGCTGTCAGAGTTACTACCGGGCATCTATCGGATCACGGTTGCCAGGCAAGGATTCGGCACCGTCATACGTTCGGATCTGAAGCTGAGCACCGGTGATCGTATCTCGCAGGACTTCAGCCTGACACCAGGCACGGTAGAAGAGACCGTGACAGTGACCGGAGCTGCTCCACTTCTCACCACCGATCAGGCAAGCAGCTCTACAGTGTTGGACAACAAGATGATCACCGAGCTTCCGCAGCTCAATCGCAACACGCTTGATCTGACTGCCGTGATTCCGTCGGTTCAAGGTAATGGACCTCTAAGTGACAGTATCGGCACGCTCGGCAACGCCGCTTATCTGATTGCCAATAATGGAAACAGCTATTCCATTGGCGGCGGTCAGGTCAATGGCACAAGCATTAGTGTGGATGGCAACCTGGTTCAGGAGGCAGAGTTCAACGCCACCAATCGCGCGATTCCGACTCCAGACAGCGTCGGCGAATTTCGCGTGGAAAACGGCGTATTGACTGCCGATCACGGCCGCTACTCGGGTGGTGTCATCTCCATGCAGACGCAGAGTGGAACCAATGAATACCATGGTCGCTTGTTTGAGTACTATCGGAACCAATCGCTGAACAGTAATGACTGGATGAACAACGCACTTGGCATCAAGCGCCAGCCATTTCACCAGAACAATTACGGAGTATCCGTTGGTGGCCCGGTAAGCATTCCTCGTCTCTATTCAGGGAAAAACAGGACGTTCTTCTTCTTCGGCTGGGAGGGTGAGCGTTTCCGTCAGTCGCAGAACATACAAAGCTCTGTGCCTACGCTTGCCAATCGTGAAGGCGATTTTTCGCAGACAGTAATCAATTACCAGGATGGCGCTCCAGTCCATGCAAATATCTTCGATCCTTTTCATGGATACACCGATGATCAAGGTAACTGGATAAGACCGCAGTTTCCCGGCAATAAGATTCCCGTGAACGCCACTGGAGGACTTTCGGGACAAAGCGCGCTCTTCGCTAAATATCTCGCACTATGGCCTCAGCCAAACCACGCTCCTACCGCGAATAGCGACCACCAGAACAACTACTATTCAACGATCAATACCTCCAGGCCGACGGATCGCTTTTTCCTGCGCATGGACGAAAATCTTTCCAACAGTCAGCGGATGAGTGTTAGTTTGAGCCGGTCAAGGCTGACTAACATCATTCCTGCGCCATTTTTTCATGCAGCCCAGTCTGTAACAACGGACAATGACTGGACAGGCAGTCTGCTCTATAACTGGGTTCTTTCTCCAACATCCATCATTGATCTTCATCTTGGATTTGCAACAGCAAAGCTCGTAAGCAACGGCGTATCCGGGTATGGCTCCGCTCCCGATCCATCCATCGATACGACAACCTGGGGTTTTGATCCGCTGGTCGTCAACAACGATGAGCGTACGACAAGCCAGATTCCTCCGGCGCTGAGCATCCCTGGATATACGCCTGTCGGCGGATCGGAATTCGATTCATTCATCAATCAGACAGCGAATGGTACGGTATCTCTTACCAAGATCATCGGCCGTCACTCGCTCAAAGTCGGTTATGAGCAATACTTTGGTCGTTTCGACGAAAGTGGTGGTGACCATACAGGAGTCGCATGGATTAATCCAGGCGGGGGGTCGAACCAGTTCTGGGATAACAACGATGGCCTGACAGGAAGCCCGCTTGCCGAACTGATGATGGGATCTTCCAACTTCTTCCAGTGGGGCAACTGGAATATTACGCCATTCGGCTGGAATCAAGCCGCGTATGCAATGGATGACTGGAAGGTGAATAGCAAGCTGACCGTACAGATCGGCCTCCGCTGGGACCACGATGGAGCACGCCAGGGCCGTCATCCTCAAGGCAGCTTGATGTACGACATCAATGCGAAGAATGTGCTGCAATCCAACGGCGGTTGGAACTGGGATAGCGTGGTTTCCGCAGTGCCCGAGCTGGCAGGAATGGCGCAGCCGCAATGGTTAGGTCAAGGTCCTACGGGCCGTATCGTTTTGCTGGATACAAAGGAGTATCCGCAAAAGAATCTCTACACGACAGACTGGGCCAATTTTCAACCTCGTGTCGGAATCTCCTATGAACTGGATGACAAGACAGTTCTGCACGCGAGCGCAGGTATTATCTATCAAGGACTGAACGGTCTTTCTACCGATTGGTACAGCTTCTATTACAACTCGAACACCTTTAATCAGATTAGTACTCTCGATGGGAAGCGCTGGATCAGCGAACTGGGCGACGATCATGGACTAGGAACTTTTCCGGCCCAGCCAGATGGTTCCAATCTGGGGTACTATCCACCGATCACTACCAACGCCGAGTATGGCTACCAGACATTCGGTGCTTCGGCTAATCCAAACCAGGGTGGCTCCGCGCTGCTCCCACATTACGACAGCCCCGAAAACTATATGTGGGGCGTCAGCGTGCAGCGCCAGTTAAGTAAAGACTGGCTCTTTTCAGCGGAGTATCAGGGGATGCGGGGTATCCATCTTCTTATGCCTGTCTCCGGATGGAGCCTCAACAATATTCCATTGGACTACTACAAGCTGGGTTCGAAGCTGCAGGCGCAGGTGCCAAACCCATTCTACGGCCAGTCTCAAACATTCTCAACACAAACAACGGTATCGCTATATCAATTGCTCGGACTCTCGCCGCAATACACTTCTGTAAGTCCTGGTCAGGCGGCATGGGGTAGATCATTCTCTAACTTCGCTAACTTCCAGATACAAAGCCGAGCTTTCCGCGGACTGACTTTGCTGGCTTCCTATGCAATTCGTAAAACGTTGACCAACACGGAAGGCACAGACCCGCAACACGCCGGCACCACGAATCAGGGAATTTTGCAGAATCCCCACAATTTGATGGAAGGTTATGGACTCGCTCTGTATGAAAAGCCGCAGACGTTGAAATTGAACTACTCCTACGATCTTCCCTTTGGCGCCAGGCGTGAGTTCCTGGGTAATCCACAGGGATTTGGCGGGCACTTCCTGGATGCGTTTGTGGGTGGCTGGTCTCTCGCGGGCATCAGCATCTGGGACCCGAAAGGCAAACCGGTTCTGGTGCCAAGAGTAGATGGCGGTGTAACTGCGCCGGGCGCGGCACTGCGGTGGACCCTGCTTTCGAGCGACTATCAGAAAACGAACAAGAACTATGGGGATGCGGTCTATGTAAACGGTGCGTTCACCAAGAACAGTGCTTCAGGGATATTGAAGAGCACCGCATTCTCGCGTACTCCCGATTACAGCCTCAGCAATGCTCCGTTTGTCTTCCCCGACGTGCGTGGCCCCGGAGACTTCTCAACCGATGCAACGTTGATGAAGAAATTCTTCTTCAGCGATTCACAGAGCAGATACCTTGAGCTGCGTGTTGAAGCGACCAACGTTTTCAATCATCCAGTATTTGGTCAACCAAATCAGAATGCAGTCGATAATGATCCAGACTCTCCAACATTTGGCGGAATCAACGGAAAAACCGGAAGCCGTGTCATGCAGGTCGGCGTACGATACTTCTTCTAGGCGCTGCATGTATCGAGTGGTTTGAAACTTCGCTATCGACGGAGAGTTTAATTGTGTTTGCCTTGCGCGTTGTTCGTACGATGACCGCCTGCTGTGTATGGATAGCCGCTTCTGCCTTTGGCCAGATGCAGGCTCGGCTTCATACGCAGCAGACTTCCATTCTGTTGGAAGCAGCGCCGCACGCTCCGAACATACGGAGTCTTGAAGGAGAACGGAGCAATCTGTGGAAGAGCAATCAGGTCTCTGCGCTCATTCCATTCGTATGGGTCAATGGTAAGGAACTGCAAACGGCTTGGACCTTTGATCCGGCGGCAAGCCATAAAGATGCAGAGTCGGTGAGCTTTGTCTACGAGTCGCAATCGCCGCACCTTCGCATTCAGTGGGAGTGGCGAGTTCGTGATGCGATGGGTCCGATCGAGCACGATGTCCATATTCGGAATCTGAGTGATGAAGATATATGGATTCCTCTGCAAGACAGCCTTCAATTGAAGTTACAGGTGCCGGAGAGTACGGAACTACGGCAGATGTATATCGATAAGGGAGCGGGAAGGCCGTCAGAAATCGGGACGCATGAGGAACAGGTGCGCTCTGGATTTGAGTGGAAAGGCTATTCAAGTACCTACGCGACAGATCAGGGACCGCGCGAGATTATTCCATGGGTCATGCTCGAACAGCCAAGTCATGGAACAGGACTGTATCTTGGGCTCGAGTTCAGCGGGCGCACGCAGATTCACGTCCAGCGTGACAGCACAACAGTACAGGTAACAGCGGGACTTAATCCTGATCCCGGCCCTTTCCGTACCAGGCTGCAACCAAATGAGACATTCGATGCCCCACGGGTTTTCCTCGGCGCGTTTAGCGGAGGAGCGGACGGCATTGGAAATACACTTCGTCCCTGGGTGCGCCGCGTTTTAGGAAATGCGGAAGCGTGGAAAGATCCCAGTTATCCTCTGCTGGTTAATAACAGTTGGGGAAGCGGGATGGAGGTAGACGAAGCTCTGGCAAAGCGTATGATTCGCGACTCAGCGGAGCTTGGCGTCGATATGTTTCATATCGATGCCGGCTGGTTTCGCGGTGTGGGCGACTGGTATCCCGATCCCAAGAAATTTCCAAATGGACTGGCGGCTATTTCAGACGACGCGCACGCTCATGGACTGAGGTTTGGTATCTGGGTGAACTGGGCGCAGGCCGGTGTTGACACTTCTCCCGGAGCCTTGAATGCACGCGATCCGAAGGTAAAGAACTGGCTGATTTCCGACGTGGCGGACGACTGGCATCCTGAGCCGTTTGTGGGCAGGACGATGGATATCGGCGAACCCGCTGTCCATGACTACACCAAGCACGAAGTTGAACGCATCGTCGACAGCTATCGCTTGGACATGCTGGAACACGATGGCTACTTAGTGGCCAAAGAATGCCTGCGAACGGATCATCCGCACGCACCTCCGGAGAATAAATCATCGATCCCAGTGACGGGGAGTGGCATATTGCTTCCTTTGCAGGAGAATGCGACGGATGTGAGCTACCATGCCGTGCGCGCGTACTACGACATTTATTCCAGCCTGCGCCAGAAACACCAGAAGCTTCTACTTGAAGTATGCGATGACGGTGGCCGCATGGTGGATTTCGGTACCGCTGCGCACGGCGACTATTTTTCAATTACGGATGCCTATGACCCGTTGTCGAATCGCCGGGCATTCTACGATGCGAGTTACATACTGCCTGCAGCCATGCTGGAAGACTATGTAGAAAAATGGCCGACACCGACGATAGCAAATTTTCGATACATGCTACGTAGCGGCATGATGGGATGGCTCACCATCATGCAGGATACGAATGCATGGACTCCCGAGCAGCACACAGCTGCAAAAGAGGAATTGGCAACTTATAAGGAATCTCTGCGGTCGTTCATTCGCGATGCTGATCTCTATCACATCTCTCCAAGACCAGATGGAGTGCATTGGGACGGTATCGAGTATTTCGATCCGAAAAGCGTGAAAGGAGTCGTGTACGCCTTTCACGGGTCGTCCAGGGATGAGGCACAGCACGTGTTTCAGTTGCATGGTCTGCGTCGTGATCGCAAATATCGCTTAGTTTTCCACGACCATAGTTCAGCGGATACAACCATCAGTGGCGAAGAGCTTATAAACACGGGCCTGAAGGTCAACCTTCCTGCGTCGAACAGTTCTGAACTCATATTTTTAACCGAATCAGGCAATTCATAAATTCAGAAACGAATGGACAGGGATGAAGATGAACGGCTCGAATGCAGGGCATGCCGAGGGTAGTCTGTCCGGTCGCGTTGCGCTAATTACAGGCGGAGCCCACGGTATCGGGCGTGCGATTGCAGAAAAATTTCAAGGAGCGGGATCCCAGGTATGCATTCTGGACCTGGATGATGAAGCAGGCCGAGCCACTGCGGCTGCACTCACCCAGGCAAATCCCGAACTACCTGTGTGTTATGTGCATGCAGATCTGGCAATCACAAACGATATCAAGCTTGCGATTGAACGGGTAAAAACTCAATATGGCCGTCTTGACCTGCTGGTAAACAATGCGGGTGTCGAGATCGATGCGCCGCTTGCGAAGTTGAGCGAGGATATCTGGGATAAAGTTCTGGCTGTTAACCTGCGCGGCCCCATGCTGCTTGTCCGTGAAGCTGTGCCGCTCTTCCCGCAGAGTGGAGGATCCATCATCAACATTGCATCCATCCACGCAACCCACGCCTTCGAAAACTCGATTGCGTATGCCTGTTCCAAGGCAGGTTTGGTAGCACTCACTCGCAACCTTGCGCTGGAGCTTGCGCCGCGGCGCATTCGCGTCAATGTCATCAACCCGGGGTATATAGATACTCGTTTGTGGGAAGAGTATCTCCGCTCCATGCCGGATGCAGAGTCCTTGCCGGAGCGCGTCGCCGCCCTTCATCCACTCGGACGCAGGGGGAAACCATCGGATGTGGCCGAGGCTGCGCTATTTCTGGCGCAGGATGGTTCATCGTTCCTCACGGGGACGCAGATCGTTGTGGATGGAGGACTTACCATTCAGGCTCATGTCTGAATCTGCCGATTTTGGCATGATTTTGATCTCAAAGTGCCGAAATAGAGTGGAAAAATCAGTAAAACGATAGGGATTTCTTTGGAATTTTGCTCTCTCCGCATGCAATTATGAACACACTTTTAATTTAGGGAGCGAATTCCGTTTCATGAGAAAGCAAAAAGTGGTTCTCGCTGGCACCCTGAAGCAGGAATTCCAGAAAGATCTGGAGCTTTTCAAGTATTTTCTGCTGCTGCTCAACAATTCGAGTCCAATTCGCAATGTTGAGCTGATGTGGGTTGACGAACTGGATCCCCAGAAACCGAAATTTAAAGAGCGCGTCAGCACCTGCGATGCCCTTGTGCAGTTGCAACCGGCAGGCACCATGCTCTCCAATCGCAACTCCCCCAGCACGCTCTTCTGCGATCTGGTGCATGGTTTCGGAGCGCACGAAGAAGAGACGTGCGCCCTTTCCGACGTTCCGGCAAAGCAGAAGTGTCAGGCTACCGGATGTAGCCAGGTCTATGCCTGTCACGTGGGCCTTACCGATATTGCGGTTCCGGTCATCTGCGATGGTCAATATCTTGGCACCCTGTTTTCCGGGCAGGTTCTGGTGGAACCGCCCAACCCAGCAGGCTTTGAAAAGGTGAAAGATGCTCTGCAGGGGCAGCCGCATATCGACTTCAGGACCCTTGAAGCTGCTTATTACAGAGTGCCTGTTGTCGATCCGGCACAGTTAACGGAAATGCTGCGCGTGCTGGAACTCTTCGCTCGTTACATTGCCAATTCATGGAAGCGGCTGGAGATCATGAGCGATTTCCAGACGATGCGCGAGCGTGAAGTCACTCTGAATCGGAAGGAGCTTGCGGCAATTCTCCTGTTGGGGGAAATCGGCGATCGCCGGGAGCTGAATAATCTGGCTACGAATGTCGGTCTTCGTCGATTACCGGATCGTGTACTGGTACTTCGCATGAAACCGGGTCCGGAAACGACAGAATTACAGCCGCAGATCGCTAACAATGTAGCCATGAGTCGCATGGCTCACATGGTGGAAGATCTTTGCCAGAACTGGACCAACACCCTGGCAATCTCGGTCAGGCCGGGAGAGATATGCATCTTCACTCATCAGGAAGGGCGTAATCCAAGTCACGGACGCATCCGCTTGCAGGAGATGGCTGAATCCATTTTGATGGCGGTCAAGGCGCAGGGCATCAGTGCGGCACGGTTTGGCATCAGCGGACTTCACTCCAACCCTGAGGAGCTGTTGCGGGCCTTTCATGAGGCCTGCGCCGCTCTCGATAACGGCAAGTTGCCCGTAAACTTTTTTGAGGAAGCGGCTCCACAGCAATCGCATCCTACGCAATTGCTTACTCCTGTTGTGCAGGCGATCCAGCAGGGAGGAAAAGTGGATGCGGCTGTCCGCGAGTTTCTGGCACGGGCCATCCCTGTCAATGGGCCTTCCTCTCAGGTGCAGCAGGCGAGAGGGTTTATCACCTGGTCGATGGAGCATCTCGCGCTCGAGATGATCAACATCGGCATGGATGCAAAAACCGTCACCGCGAAAAAGGAACAGCTTGTTCGCGAGGTATTGAATACGCCGAGCCCGTTCAGCATATGCGAGTCTTTCCGTAAATTTACGGAATTCCTGCAGCAGCAGGTTGCCTGGACGTTCAGCCAGAAAGAAAACAAGATCGTGCATGCCGTCGCGCAGCTTGTGGAAGAACGTGGCGCTGCAAACATTACGATCCAGCAGCTGGCCGAAGCATTGCATGTTTCATCGGGTCATCTAAGCAGAATTTACAGCCGCACCACGGGCATGACGCTTGAGGAATACCTCATTCGACAGCGTATCGAGCTGGCCAAGCGGATGCTGCTGGATCCGCGTCTGAATGTCGCCGAAGTTGCAGAGCTCTCGGGCTTCTGTAATCCAGCGTATTTTGCATCCGTTTTCAAAAAATATGTGCACTGTACTCCCCGTGAATTTGCCAATACGCCGTGTGTGTGGAAGCCCATGACGCAAGCCGGCGGTAACCCTGTATCGTTGGTTAGTGCATTGGCGGACTCAGAAACGTCCATTATCTGACTTGTTAAATGATCAGGATTTCAATGAGTGCAATGCGCTTGAACCCGCTATAGTCCGGTTATGAAGGCATTAGTTTACACAGCGGAGCGAAAAGTAGAGATTGAAGACAGACCTCGTATAGCACCCGGTCCCGGCGAAGTTGAAATAGCCATAGAACTGGCTGGCATCTGCGGATCTGATGTTTCAGGATTTCTGGGACACAGCGCTCGCCGCAAGCCGCGCCTGGTGCTCGGGCACGAGTTAGTAGGTCGTCTCTCGAATGGGCAGCGCGTGGTTGCCAATCCTCTAATCAGTTGCCAGCATTGCACAGCTTGCCTCTCAGGCGCGCAGAACCTCTGCTCCTCGTGGCGATTGTTGGGTATGGATCAGTTGTCGGGTTCATTTGCGGAATTTGTTTCCTTGCCTGAGATGCAGGTGTATGAGATACCCGAGTTTTTACCTTCCACGCGCGCAATTCTGACGGAGCCCCTTGCAAACATCGTGCATCTCTTTCGCATTGCTCATCCGGATCCATTCTTCCGGCTGGCAATTGTAGGTGCAGGCACTATGGGCGCCTTGGCGTTGTCGGTTTCCCGCCTGATCGGAGCCAGCGAAACCGTCATGCTCGATGTAAATCAGCAACGACTAAACAATGCGCTTACGCTCGGCGCAACGGCGGCTGTAAATACAGCGGCTGAAGATGGAGTTGCAAAGGCGGGGGAACTGGCGGGTCATGGGTTCGATCTGGTCCTGGATGCAAGTGGCATCAGCGCGGCACGGCAGATGGCTTTTGATCTTTGCAGACCCGGCGGACAGGTCGTGCTGTTGGGAATGGGGCATCAGCGCTCGGAGGTGGACTTTGTGACAAGCATCAGGAAAGAGCACCGCATCACAATGTCTTTTGCCTATACCCCGGCAGATTTTGAGCGGGCGCTTGCTCTTCTGATTGCTGGAAAAATCGATCTCAAAAACTACACGGCCAGCTATCCGCTCGAACAAGGGCAGGAAGCCTTTGAAGAGCTGACACTCAAACCGAGCTCAAAGCTGAAAATTGTCCTGGGAGTTTCATGATGAAGCAGAGCCAGGTAGGCATCTATCTGGCTCTGCTTCTGTGCTGGTCACCGATGTTATCGTGGCCATCCATACTTCGTCACAATCTCGGGATTGAGCGTAACTCCCAGCCCTGGAGCCTGGGGCACGCTTACGTAGCCATCAGCATCAATGGGAAAATGTTCGAATGTCGTTTCCCAGCGTAACGGCGAGTAGCTGAGAGAGTATTCGAGAATCTCCTCGTCCTTGTGTGCGGCAAGAAAATGCAGGTTGGCGGCGATTTCAATATTCGTTTTGTACCCGTGTGTGATGACGCGCTTGCCACGTGCGGCTGCTGCCTCGCTGACCTTTAGAATGCCGGTAAAGCCTCCCACTTCGGTGATATCAGGCTGGCAGATGTCCGCGCCTCCACGCTCCATCATTTCGATGAAGTCATTCACATGCGTGAGGCCCAGATCGCCAACGCCTAAGGGAATGCCATGGCCCGCCATGCGCGCATGGCCTTCTACATCGTCGAGTGGAAGCGGGGCTTCAAGAAACCAGATTCCGGCATCGATGAGCAGAGGGATCAGTCGCAAACCTTCTTCTGCTGTCCGGTAGGAGAGCGCGGCATCGACAATCAATTTGGTCTCGGGGCCCACCTCTTCACGCGCTGCCTGCAGCAGAGTGGCGGTGAGCTTCAGGTTTTCCATCCACCACGGATCGGCGCAGAGTTTAAAGGCCTTCAGGTTGCGTTCTTTTCCGGCTTGAATCTGGCGCTTGACTCCATCCGGTGTCTGTTCAATGGGGTAGATCGTGCCATAGGCAGGCAGCCGATCGCGCCTCGCCCCGCCAAGAAGCGTATGAACCGGTTTGTTCTGCAGCTTGCCATAGAGATCCCACAGCGCCAGATCGACTCCGCCAATAGCGTGCATCACGATGCCGCGTCTGCCTACATAGTCCGTCGACTCGTACATCCGCTGCCAGAGTTCCGTTGGATGCGATAGCTCGCATCCAACGAGCACGTCCTTAAGCGACATGGCGTGATTATGCGATGACGGGCCATTCACAATGGCTTGAATGGCGGGCGCCATCGATTCGGTTTCTCCCAGCCCGGTAATGCCCGCATCGGTATGCACCACAATCACGCAGTTGTCATAGGAGCCGTCGAATAGCTGGATATGCGGATCTTCCACGCGAAGATGAATGGCTTCGATATCGGTGATTTTTACGCCCAATGTAGCTTCCTCCGTGTCGATCATAAGGGAAGGATGAGCCTAGCCAAGGATGAAATGCTATCTCGCTCAATAAAGCGAAAGACAGATCACAATACCAGCGGGATTGAGCATCATTCCTGCTTGTGAGAACAGATACGGGCAAGTATTCTCGGATTACTTCTCACTGATGACATCGGCCGCTTCCGAATCCGTTTCTCCCCCACGCACTCTTGCCGGAATGCCAGCATGGCTGGCGTTTTCGTTGCTCACCATCCTTTTATGGGGCGCGTGGGGTGTTACATCAAAAATCGCATCTGAGGGTGTCGATGCAAATACGAACCAGGTGTTCTTCACCTTCGGTCTATTGCCTCTCGTCGTATGGATATGGTGTGCGATGCGATTCCGACCAAGAGCTGACGATACCAAACGCTCCTGGATCGGAATTGGCTGGGCGTTTATAACAGGTATTCTTGGCGGGACTGGGAATATCGCTTTTTTTCATGCGCTCGTCGCGGGCGGCAAAGTTTCCATTGTTGCGCCAGTGACAGCACTCTTTCCGCTGGTTACCGTCATATTGGCGGTTGCCATATTGCATGAGCGTCTCAGCCTTCAGCAGAAATGTGGTCTGGCGCTGGCTCTCGTGGCGATTTACCTACTGAGTATGTAAACGAAAGCATGCCATGATTCCATCCTGGGTGATCTTCGCAGCAATCGCTCTCGTCTTCTGGGGCATAACCGGAGTTACACAGAAGCTCTCGACGAACCGCATCTCAAGCGGACAATCTTTCCTCTGGTTCGCGTATGCAATGGGAGCGATCTCGCTTGTGCTGTGGCTGTTTGTGCCGATGCATTGGCATGTGACCCGCCTGACACTCTGGCTTGCGATTGCAGGCGGAATGCTGAACGGCCTGGGCGCGCTGACCAGCTTTGCGGCGCTTGAATCCGGCGGCAAAGCATCGGTTGTCATCTCTCTGATTTCGCTCTATCCGCTGCTTACTGTGACCCTGGCCGTGCTGTTTCTCCACGAACGAATCAGAGTAGGGCAGGGCATAGGAATCATGCTCGCAGTCGCTGCCGCGATTCTGCTGTCGATGGAAAAGCCGGCTGCTGCCGCTGAATGACCCTGCGCTCAATCTATCTGCTGGATTGAACCGGTTCTTCCATAATTGTGCCATCTGCATCGATATAGGAAACAGAACGCACCCCTTCGCTCACCGTGAAAAGCGCATCGGTCTCAAGTTTTTCACCGGGCAGCAGGATCTGGTGGCGATTGGAAGCTACGAGCGCATCAAAGTTTAACGGATAGCCAGTGCATGGCTCCAGAACCGCAACGTTGTAATCGCGCCACCCGCCATAGCTGGCGAACAACCAGCAGGAGCGGAACACATTCGCATCGAATCGCAGACCGCATGCAAGCTGATTCGCGGTATTTGTCAGTGCGCACCAGCCGGTTTCCAGCTCCGACCCATAGAAGAAGTGCACAGCCCGGCTCTCACGATCAGGAATCTCTCTCAGGTCAACTTTGCGTGATCCCAGCTGAGCGTACGGCCAGTCGAATTCGAGCGGTGCATCATGCAACGTGCCGGGAAACGCAGGCTCGCGCGTAACGCGCATTTTCGGAAAATCGATGCGATGGTTTGCCGTTACTTCGAAAGCGGGATGCAGCATCCAGAGAAAAGGAAACGATGCCGCACCGTTATTCTCGAAGCAATGATGGAATTGAACAATCGGTGAATCGCTCTGCAGCACAATCGTTTTTTCAACGCTGATCGCTCCAATCGGAGTCTGCGTGCGAAGCGTTACGCCAGCCGTATCTTTGTGGGAAAAAGGCTCCGAGGTCCACTGGGCTGTCCATAGTTCGCCATGATCGGGAAACCGATCTCCGGCGATGATGGCTATCTCATCATTGGGGAAAAGCTCATCCCATCCCCCGCTCCACACATCGTCATAGGGAGTATGTATGACATGGCGCGCAGGCGCGATGCGAGGATTGTTCCACAGGAGGTCGGCGCCTAAAGGTTTATAAGTGATCTGCCATATCTTTGCGCCGGCCTCGGGCAGGATCTGCAGGCGCAGTAGAGAATTTTCAAGAGTAATCACGCGCAGACCGTGATATGTCCAAGCTGTGTCCAAATGCAGATCCGACATTTTGCCTCGGCTAATAGATATTGAGAGTCAATACTAAATTGCGGTGTGAGGGGAGTTTTATAAGAATGTCGTAATTTGGAAACAATATGATTGTCTTTTTGATTGTCGGTTAGACGAACTCATCTCGCACTGTTGTTACATCGCATCCCTAGTAAAGTAGATGATTTAGTTTCTTATCAAAAGAATATGAAACGGGGAGTTCCATCGTTCAACGCTTGGTATAACTACGTGACTGAGGTGCTCTACAGGAGGAGCGGCGATATCGCCGCTCCTCCTGTACTCATCGGCGACAACTCGACTACCAATCATTTCGATCTTCGCTCTAGGCACGTCAGAGCCGCAACGAGCGACAAACGTATGAAGGTTTACTTTGCAAAAGTGGTGACGTGCGTATGATCTCTCCAGAATTGGGAATCGCGCAAGCCCTGATATTAGGAAGGCTTGACAGGCGGCACGATCGGCAGATCCGAGTCTCGCCATGCATGAAACCCGCCAACTACGTCGGTCGCGCGCCAGAGGCCCAATTCCTGAAGAGCTGCGGCCGCAAGACTTGAGGTATAGCCCTCCGAG
>JAATFH010000216.1 GCA_015655315.1 Terriglobales bacterium | reverse complement strand
GGATCGCGATTCGATCCTCACTTACTACCTCAGCCACGGGTTTGACAATGCTCAGGTGAACCTGCTGCAGCAGCCATCGCCTCAGAACCCGAACCTGATCGACGTGACCATCAGCGTGACGGAGGGCGAGCAGGTTTTTGTGAATCGCGTGCTGATCTCGGGGCTTCACTACACGCGGCCAAGCACGGTCGAGGACCGCGTGCTGCTTCATCCCGGAGATCCACTGAACCAGACCGCCCTGCTCGATACGCAGCGAAAGCTGTATGACCTGACGCTCTTTAACCAGGTCAACACGGCGATACAGAATCCAATGGGCGATGAACTGCGCAAGAATGTTCTGCTGCAATTCACTGAGGCGCGCCGATGGGACCTGAGTTATGGATTCGGCTTCCAGGCGCAGACCGGCAATCCGCAGAGCAACTGCAGCAATTTCTCGCCGACAATTGCGTGCAGCCCGAATGGCAAGACGGGTGTGAGTCCGGCAGTCCTGTTCAATATCTCGCGCATCAATCTGCGAGGCAGCGACAGGTCCATCTCGCTGAACACCACGGTGGGTACCTTGGAGCAGCGTGTCCAGCTCAGTTTCTCCAATCCGCATTTTTTTGACAACCCAAAGTGGAACCTCATTCTCTCCGGCGGTTATGCGAATGCCCAGGATGTGACAACGTATGCCTCGTCACGACTGGAGGCATCGCTGCGCATGACGGATCACGTGAACAAGCCGAACACGCTGATCTACCTGTTCAGCTTCCGGCGCGTCAAGGTCGATCCGAACAGTGTGCAGGTGGCTCCGAATGAGATTCCGCTGGTTTCGCAGCCTGTGCGCGTCGGTGGTCCCGGCCTTACGTGGATCCGCGATACGCGCGTTCCCACGCCTCTCGATGCAACCAGCGGCACCTACAATGTGTTGCAGGAAAGCTGGGCCGATTCGCATTTTGCTTCGCAGGCGAACTTCAACCGCATCGACGCGACCAATTCCAGCTACTACCGATTCGGCAAGTTAAACACCTGGGTGGTGGCCCGCAGCACGCGCATAGCTTCCGAGCGCTCCTATGGAGAAGACCAGTATGAACTGATTCCGCTGCCGGAACGCCTCTACGCCGGTGGCGCGCAATCGCATCGCGGTTTCGGCATCAATGGCGCGGGTCCACGCGATTCGCTGACCGGCTTTCCGATCGGCGGCGCGGGCGCATTCATCAACAGCACGGAACTGCGCATGCCGAATCCCATGCTGCCCTACGTTGGCAACAGTCTCGGTTTTGTGCTGTTTCATGACATGGGCAACGTCTTCGAGAACGGCTCTGACATATGGCCGAGTTTCATCAGATTCCGCCAGCCGGACAGAGCCGGCTGCAGGAATCTGAACGAAGAAGAGCAATCCGTGCCGCATGAGCATTCGAGCACCGGGGGCGCGGGGCTTTGCAGCTTCAATTATTTCTCGCACGCTGTTGGGCTGGGCGCGCGCTATCACACGCCGGTGGGGCCGATACGCCTGGACTTCAGCTATAACCTCAATCCGCCCATCTATCCTGTCATCATCGACTATTCCAGCACGCCGACGAACCCGATTCCTCCGTACGTGGGGCAGGCGGGACATTTCAACTTCTTCTTCAGCATCGGGCAGGCATTCTGATGACGAGACGCAGGCACAACCGCGAATTTGTAATGCTCGCCATATTGTTGCTTTGTCTCTACACCAGGAGTTTCGCTCAACAGCCTCGATCCACGCCACAGACGCAAGCCGCGCCGCAAGCGCAGACCGCGAGCGAAGAGCCGGTTGTGCTCGACCGTGTGATCGCACTTATCAACGGAGAGGTTCTGCTGGAAAGCGATGTCCGCGAGGAGATGCGCGTCGCCGTGCTGCAACCGATCAGTGTTCCCGCGGGTCAGAATACGGCGGTGAATGCCGCGCAAAGATTGATCCGGCGGGCGCTCATCCTGAAGCAGATGAAGGACCAGAAGCAGATCGACTACTCGGTCAGCGACGATGAAGTGAAGAAGAGCCTCGCCGAGCTGCGCACGCAACTTCCCATCTGCAGGGAGATACATTGTGCAACCGAACAAGGCTGGCAGCAATTCCTGAAGGATAACGGCATTACGGAGAAGGAAGCCGAGGACCGCTGGCGGCAGCGCCTGGAGATTCTCAAGTTCATCAACATCCGTTTCGGCGCCGGCATCCGCATTTCCCGTCAGGATATTCGCAAGTATTACCAGGCAAGCGTTGTGCCTGCATTTGAGAAACTGAAGGAGAAACCTCCCACGCTGGAAGCTACGACGCCGCGCATCCAGGAAATACTTCTGCAGCAGCAGGTCAATTCCATGCTTCGCGACTGGCTGGAGAGCCTGCGCGAACAGGGGAGCGTCCAGATTCTCGATCCGGCCTATGGGCAAAGCAGCGGCTCGGATGACGAAGGGGGTGGAGCTTGAGCACGCAGCCGGTGAATGTTCCCGCAGCTCCGCTTCCGCCGCCCAGGCGAAACCGGAGAATCTGGCTGCGTGTTTTTGCTGTCGTTATTGTCATGTTATTGCTGATTGCGGGTGGAATCGTCTGGTACGCTTCCACGCCACAGTTCCAGGATATAGTGCGGAAAAAACTGATTGCCACACTGGAGACGGCAACCGGCGGGCGTGTGGAACTCAGTGCCTTTCGCTGGTCGCTGCGCAATCTTGCATTCGAGGCCGACGGACTGACAATTCACGGACTGGAGGCCGCCGGAGAGGTTCCTTATGCACATGTCGATCGCATTTATGTGCGGGTGAAGATTCTTTCCTTCATCCGGCCCAAGATCGACCTGAATTATCTGGAGGCGGACCATCCCGTCTTACACCTCATCATTTATCCCGACGGCTCCACGAATCAGCCTCGCCCTAAAACCGAGAGTACCGGCAAGTCGGTTAAAGATACGATCTTCGACCTTAAAGTCGGCAGGACGGAAATCAACAATGGCGTTGCGCTGATCAACCAGCAGGCAATTCCATTCAACCTTGCAGCCAATGACGTGGGCATTGTCGTAAGCTATGCCGCCCCGCGGGACCACTACCTTGCGACGCTGCATGCCGCCGATTTCACGGCGCAGCGGGGTAAAAAGTCCCCGGTGCGTTCGAAGCTGGATGTGGCCGCCGATATCGGACGCAATACGTTGAATGTGTCACAGTTACAGTTGCAAACGGGACCGTCGCTGCTGAAGGCGACATTCAACGTGCAGGATTTCGCCGATCCTCATTGGGAGATGACGGCTCAAGGCAAGGTGGACGTCAGGGAAGTAATGGCCCTTGCTCCGGTCGAAGGCGTGGACAGAGGTGTTGCCGACCTCGATCTCAAAGGGCAGGGAACCAGAACGCAGTTCACTCTTGATGGTCGAGCCAAAGTGGCCGGGGCGGCCTATCACGTGGATACCGTTCACATCGCCGGCGTCGATGTCGATACCGCTCTGCACGCCACCGAGCAGGATCTGGTGCTCTCCGGAATCAGGACACGCATCGGCAGCGGCGGAACCGTCGATGCGGAGATGCGGGTCGCGCACTGGCTGGGCGGAGCGCTCGCTCAACCGGGGCAACCGCCTGCGACGACGGTAAGACAGGGAACGATTCGGGCAAAGTTTCGCGGAATTACGCTGCGCACAGTCATGACCTTTGTCGCGCCTCCCCAATACAGGGATTTGGGCTTCGATACCGTGGCCTCGGGAGACAGCAACGTGGACTGGACCGGCGACGCTTCCGATCTGACCGCGAAAGCGACTGTGACGCTCGTGCCTTCCGCGCACACTCCCGAGGGCCAGGTGCCGTTGTCCGGAATGGTGGATGCGACCTACTTTCAGAGAAACGGCAGCGTGCAGATCAGGCGATTGCAGGCGCAGACTCCGGCTACGCAGATTGATGTGTCGGGCGGATTGGGCGTGTACCCCATCAGCCGTCCTTCCACGCTGCGCGCCAATGTGCAGACGACAAATCTGGGCGAGTTCGACCGGACGCTGGCCGCTCTCGGGGTCGCATCCCGAGGGAAGAAAGGTGTACAGGCTCTGCCGCTGCGTCTGCAGGGACAGGCGCAATTTCAAGGAACAGTTTCCGGAACTATCCCGAATCCCGACGTAAAGGGGCATCTCACCGCAACCAATTTTGACCTGCTGCTGCCGGTGGAAACCGTCGAAACAAAGGAGCAGCCGGCGGCGGTGGAACCGGCGAGTGCTCCGGCGCAGGCGCAAACTCCGGTTCCTGCGCCCATTACAGAAAAAACGATTCACTGGGATTCTTTCGAAGCCGATGCCGAATATTCTTCGCAGTTGATTGCTTTGCGGCAGGCAACGCTGACACACGGTAAGACTACGGTTCATATCTCAGGCCAGTTGCAGGCGCACCGCATCTCTGCCCGCCGCAGCGCGTTCGACGATGCGTCGTCGATTGACGCCGACGTCAAAGTGCAGGACGCCGCGCTCGATGAAGTGCTGGCAATCGCGGGCCAGAATCTTCCTGTAACCGGCACAGTCAATCTCAACGCGCACGCGGGCGGAGCGCTGAACAATCTGAATGGCGGCGGGCACCTTTCCATTCAGGGCGGAGAAGCCTACGGCGAGCACTACCGCAGCCTCAATGCCGATCTCAAATTTGCGGGAGAAGAGGTTGGCGTATCGAAACTCGTGCTGTTACAAAATGGCGGCCAGGTTACCGGAAACGGCGGCCTGGGTATCCGCACGAAGCAGTTTCATTTTCAGGCCGAGGGCAAGGGCTTCGATCTGAGCCACACGGAACACTTCAAGAACGCAAAATATCCGCTCACCGGCCAGCTTGTCTTTTCGGCTGACGGTTCCGGAACGCTGCAATCGCCTGCTATTCACGCCAACGCGCATTTCACGAAAATTACTGTCGGCAAGGAAGCGAACGGGGCTGTCGATGTCGAGGCACATACCGACCGCCAGAACCTGATGTTCAACG
>JAATFH010000150.1 GCA_015655315.1 Terriglobales bacterium | reverse complement strand
ATGATCGTGATAATCACCGCGATCACGCCATCGGCAAAAGCCTCCAGCCGCCCCGAACTCATCCCGGCATTTGACTCTGCCATCCCCGCCCTCGCCAATCTTTATCCGATTCCAGCATTGTTCTACCGCCTCGCTTCGGTTGACACGACCAGGGGTGCCCCTTCCTTTGCAAAGCACCGGGTGGGAGCCAAAAAATCCAACCTAAACAAAATTTCCGAGAAATAACCCCTGCAATGTACTAGTCAACTAGTACATTATTTATCCGGATGAAGCCTGCGAAACAACCCTAAGTCTTCGCCTTCCGTTTCGACCAACACAGCGGCGTGCCCGTCTTCCGCCAGATTATCGATCAGGTGCAGGCAGGCATCGCCGCCGGTTCCCTCAAGTGCGGCGACCAGCTGCCCACTGTCCGCCAGGTAGCCGTCGATCTCGCCATCAATCCCAACACGGTCCTCCGCGCCTATCGCGAAATGGAAATCCGCGGCATCGTCGACACCCAGCAGGGCACCGGCACCTTCATCGCCAGCAGAAAAATCGAGCAGTCCAAAGCCGAGCGCGATCGCACGCTCGCGCAACTCACCGGCGAATTCGTTTCACGCGCCGGAGCCGGCGGGTTCACTCTGCAGGACCTGATGGATTCGCTGCGCGAATTTCAATCCGAAGCCGGACGAAAGAGGAAATAACCATGAGAAGATTCGGTCAATACAGCACCGTTGGTTTCGCAGTCTTCGCTCTGTTTCTGCTCGCCGGAGCTATCGTCACCGCGCTCACCAAACACACGGCCTTCATCGTCGCAGGCATTTTAATCGGCCTCTACTTTCTCTACGCCATCAAGGTCGTCAACCAGTGGGAGCGGGTCGCCGTGCTGCGCTTCGGGCGCTACAAAGGTCTGCGCGGCCCCGGCATCTTCCTCATCATCCCCATCATCGACACGCTCAGCCGCTACGTCGACCAGCGCACCCGCCTCGCCACCGTCAATGCCGAGTCAACCCTCACGCGCGACACGGTCCCCGTCGATGTCGACGCCATCGTCTTCTGGCTCGTCTGGAACGCGGAAAAATCCATCCTCGAAGTCGAGGACTTTGTGCAGGCCATCACTCTCAGCGCGCACACCGCGCTCCGCGAATCCATCGGCCGTCACCATCTCGCGCAGATGATCACCGACCGCGAATCTCTCGGCGTATAGCTGCAAAAAATCCTCGATGCAAAAACAACATCGTGGGGCATCACCTTACAATCCGTCGAAATTCGCGACGTGCGCATCCCCGTCGGCCTGCAGAACGCCATGTCGCAGCAGGCACAGGCCGAGCGCGAGCGCCAGGCCCGCGTCATCCTCGGCGAAGCCGAAGTCCAGGTCTCCGAGCAGTTCTCACAGGCCTCGCTCGCTTACGCTGACAATCCTGTAGCCCTGCATCTTCGCGCCATGAACATGCTGTACGAGGCCATCCGCGACAAGGGCGCGACGGTCATCGTGCCATCCGCCGCCGTAGAAACCATGGGCCTCGGCGGCATGCTCGCCCTGACCTCCATGGGAAAGCAACAATAAGTGAAGCAAAAATGCCTCACCCTCACGATGTCATCCTGAGCGAAGCGCGGAGCGCGAAGTCGAAGGACCCGCGCGAACAAAGTTCGTGCGAAGCCTTGAGAAGCAAGGCCCGCTTTAAGTGAGCAGCAGCACGAAAAGTGCCCAATCCTTCGCAACGCGAAGGATTGGAAGCAAGAACCCTTACCGGCCAAGAAAGGATAGAAGTATCGCGCTTTAGCGCGGTGAATAAGAACAAGGAAACGAACGGGGCTTCAGCCCCGGGATCTTCCAAAACAAAAGGAGGAACCATGAAAAAGGCAATCACACTCTGTCTAGCCAGCGTTCTCCTACTGGCAACCACCATCCCAGCCCGAGCCGACAATCCCCAAATGGCCGGCGTCTGGAGAGCGACGATGCACGGCCAGCCCTGCATTCTGATGAACGTTCACGACAACGAAGGCAAGCTGAGCGGCAACATCATCTTCTACCTGCTCAAGCTGGAGAACGGCGCATGGAACGCCACCGGCTCTGACCCGATCCCGCTCGTTCACCCGCGCATCGAGGGCAACTATTTTGTCTTCGAGGTAGTCCACGCGAAAAGGAACGAACCAGTAGACCAGCAATTGCAAAGCTTCCGCATGGAACTCGCCGGGAAGGATAAAGGCGTCTTCCACAACGCCATGGAAGGGCAGGACCTGACACTCGATCGCACCGACAACTGAACCCGGCTAGGAGCCACCGCCGAGAGGCTTGCCAATCTCCCAATGGTGACCAAAAGGATCGACAAGCCGCCCCACGCGCCAGCGATACGGCTTATCATCCACCGGCCAGACGACCGTAGCTCCCGCCTCCACCACCCGCGCAAACACGGCATCCGGATCATCGACCACCAGAATCATCCGCACTGTTCCGCCACCCAGCGACTCAGGACTGAAGTTCAGATGCTCCGGCGATTCATCCGCCAGCCAGAACACCGCCTCCCCAACAGACAACTGCGCAACCACAGCCCCACTCGGATCATCGACGCGAAGCAATTCCACCGCCCCAAACGCAGCCTTATAAAACTCAACTGCCTTCGCCCCATTCCGCACCGAGAGCAGCGGAGCAATCGCCGTCTTCGCACCCTGTTGACTCATCCCAACATCCTAGCCCCACCGATGTCATCCTGAGCGCAGCGAAGGATCCGCTTTTCCTAAACATAAGCAAGAAAAAGGGTGCCCCATCCTGACAAAGTCAGGGTGGGAACCACAAATCTCAACCAGCGATGGATTTGACGACGGAAACCAGAAGGTCCAGGCAAAAACCACCAACCTGGACGAGCCGTCATTCTGAACAGAGCGTAGCGAAGTGAAGGAACCCGCAACCCGAAAAGAATCTGTCAAGCCCAAGAAAAATCATGAACACTTAAGCCATTAAAAATAAACAGCTTAAACTGACTACCACGTGGCGTACTATTTCCCCCAAAATTGATATCCTGAATATAAGACAGAAGAAAATGGACAAACAAAAAGTAATCCCCCGCTAAGTCGTTGAAAACACTGGAACAGCCATAACCCAAGCAAAATCAACAGGATAGCAGAGGATGATCCCCTCGTAAGTCATTGAAAAATAAAGAAATAGAGCTTACCCTAGGGGGAGGGGGCCATAACCCGGCGTGCCGTCTCGCGCCCCTGCCGGATCAGATCGGGAAGCCCGACTCCGTAATAGGCGTTCCCGATCAATTGCAGCCCCGGCAAAGCCCGGACGCGGGCTTCCAGCTGCTCCATCCGCTCCAGATGACCCACCGCATACTGGGGCAGCGAGCGAGGCCAGCGCCGGACCAGCGTGAAGGACGGCGCCGGCAGCGGACCCAGTAGCGCCGAGAGCTGCTGCTGCGCAAGTCCGATGACTTCGCTGTCTGACGAATTTGCCAGCAGCGGTGCAGATTCTCCGCCAAAGAAAGCTCGCAGCAGGACACCGCCTTCAGGCGCGCGATGGGAAAACTTCTGGTCGACAAAAGTGCAGGCAAGCAGAGACGGCGCGGACGCGCGGCCAGCAGCCCGATTCTGCGGCACCAGAAACCCGAACCCACGCGAGATCTGCAAAGATTTCGCGATCTCCGGCGCAAAAGCGAGCGCAACAACAACGGCCGAAGACGCATCCATCGCCAGCAGCTCATCGAAGGCAGAATCGATCGGAGACAACAGCGCGCGCGTCACATCCGCCGGAGTAGCGACAAAAACAGCGTCAAATTCCTCGCGAGATGCGCCGAAAACGTGCCATTTTCCGCCACTTTTCTCGACTTTCTGCACCTTTTCGCGCAGTCGAATCGAGGAAGTAGGCAAAACCGCGACCATCCGTTCAATCAGCGTCTGCAAGCCCGTTTTAAGCGAAGTAAAAACCGAGGCACTCGCCGCGCCGCGCGAGTTCTTCTCAAGCGCCGTAATCAGGCTGCCATGCTCACGCTCCATCTTTACAAACGCTGGCATCACCGCGCGCACGCTCAACTGATCTACATCGCCGCCGAAAACGCCAGCCAGCAGCGGAGCGCCGACCGTATCCGTCACCTCATCGCCAAAGTGCCGACGCACAAAGCTGGCAACCGACTCATCGGACTCCGGAGCTGATGCCTTCAGCTCTTCCGCCCGTTCCGGCTCGCGCTGGTACGAAAGGAGCGCCTGCGAACTGAAGAGCGGCGAGTGCAGCAGCGGCTCCCATTCCGTGGGAATCATCATGCGCATGCCATCCGGCATCGCTACCAGTTCCCCGCCCCGCACGATATACGTTCGCCGCTGGAAATCACTCGATGGAATGACCTCCTCTTCCAGACCCAGTTCAACGGCAAGCTCCCGCGCCCAGGGCTTCTCCGTCACCCACGAATCCGGCCCACATTCGACTACGAAGCCATCGCGCCGCACCGTCTCGACAATACCGCCGAGACGACCGGAGGCCTCATAGAGGACGAACTCCGTTCCCGACCGTGTCAGCTCATACGCAGCGGAAACACCGGCAATGCCGCCACCGATAACAGCGACTCTCATGATGCCGCGAGCCGCGCCAGCCCGTTCCGCGCGATGCCAGCCAGCGCCGCAGTCAGCAGCGGCGAGCTGTTGAGCGAACGCGGCCGCTCGACGCGCAGCCCCAGATCTCGCCCGAAGTCGCGGAAGGCGATATCGATGTCATACAAGATCTCGACGTGGTCGCAGAGGAAGCCAATCGGATCGATGACGACCGCCTTGTGCCCTTCCTTGCTGATCTCAGTCAGCGTCTCCTCGACCGTCGGTCCGATCCACGGACCGTCTGACATGCCCTGGCTCTGGAAGGCAAAGCGCCAGTCCTTCAACCCAGGAACACAGTCGGCCACGTTCTCTGCCGTGAGCCTGGCCTGTTCCGCGTAAGGATCGGCTGGCTGGTCGGGTCCCGGCTCGACCGTCCTCTGCGGAACGCTGTGCGCCGTAAACAGCACCGGAACCGGATCGCCGATCTCCCGCGAGAGACTATGCCATAACGGGCGTAGCCGCTCGGCAAAGGCTTCGGCCAGCAGAAGATTGCCCGCCCATCCCTCGACGAAGTCGATACGCAGCCGGTCACCCACAGCCGCTTCCACAGCCCGCCTGTACAGCCCGACGCTGGTACGCGAGTTCTGCGGCGCAAGGCAGATCACCACCGCAGACGTAACGCCATCGTCCACCATCTGCTGCACGGTGTCTTTGATATAGGGTCGCCAGTTGCGTATGCCCACATACACCGGCACCTCCAGCTCAACCCCAAGCAGCCTCCCCTGCTCCTGCGTCAACCGCGTCAAAGGGCTCGGCCCGATCAGCGAATACCGGTGCCGTATCTCCTCGATCACCGACTCCGGCAAAGGCCGCCCACCTGTGACATTGCTCAGATACTCCGGTATCTCATCCAGCGTATCTGCAGTACCGTGCGCCAGCAGCAGCACCGCTGCACGATCACCCACGCTTCACCTCCGCTGATAACTCCCGCACAAACCGCACCACGTGTTGAACGTTCTCGACCGGAGTGCCCGGCACGATGCCGTGTCCGAGATTGAAGATATGTCCCGGCCGCCCTCCGGCCTGCGTAAGAATCTGCTTCACCCTCTCGCGAATTAATTCCGGTTCAGCAAAAAGTGTGATGGGATCGAGGTTTCCCTGTACCGCGCAGGAACAATCGAGTGACTTCCATATATCTCCAAGAGGCGTACGCCAATCCAGGCCCAGAACATCCGCTCCGGTTTCGCGCATTGCGGGCAACAGGCTCGCCGTTTCAACGCCGAAGTAAATGACCGGCACACCGAATGACTGCACCTCGCGAATCAGCGTTTTGGTGATCGGTAGCACGAAGTCGCGATAGTCCTCCACGCTCAGCACGCCCACCCAGCTATCGAATATCTGGATGACGTCCGCGCCCGCCTCGACTTGTTGCTTTACATATTCGCGCAGCACGGCAACGAGCTTATCCATCAATAGCCGCCATGCGTCCGGCTGACGGTACATCATCGTTTTCGCGGCTATGTAATTGCGGGAACTGCCGCCTTCGATCATGTAGCTCGCCAGTGTAAATGGCGCACCGCAGAAGCCGATGATCCCGATGCGGTCCTTGAAATGGGTGACGACTTTTTGAATGGCTTCGGCGACATAGCCGAGTTCTGCCGCACGGTCGGTTCGCAATCGTTTCACGTCGTCGAATGTGCGTACCGGCTTGTGGACCACTGGGCCTTCGCCAGCCTGGAATTCGAAATCGAGTCCCATCGGCTCAAACGGCAACAGAAGGTCGGCGAAGATGATCGCCGCATCCACACCCAGCTTCTCTGCCGCAGTAACTGTCACCTCAGCGGCAAGTTCAGGCTTCTTGCAGATTTCCAATAAAGAATGGTGCTTTCGCACCGCCTGATATTCCGGCATGTAGCGGCCCGCCTGGCGCAAAAACCACACGGGAGGGCGGTCCACGGGCTTGCGCAAACAGGCGCGCACAATACGCGAGCCCGAGGTGAGGCCATCGGTCTCAATCTTTGGATTTGGAGGATGTTGTTGCATTGTGGAGATCACTCTTGAGGGTAGCATCCCGGCGCTGTCTTCTGCAGAAGACGCAAGCCCCGGAAAATCTCAAGAGTGATCTCCGTCACAGTTACTTTTTCGCTGCCGGTGGCGGCATCAGATACTTGTCATACCAGTCGAAATAGCGCTGGTAGCGGTCGCGAATAAAGCTGGGCCGCGTGAATCCGTGAAACTGCCCGGGATAGACGACCAGTTCCGTCGGCACGTTCAGGCTGCGAAGCGCCTGATACATCTGCTCACCACCCACCAATGGCACATTGAAATCTTTATCGCCCCCCATGAACAGCGTGGGCGTTTTAATCCGGTCGGCATGCAGCAGCGGATAGCCCAGCTTCAGGTAGGTATCAAGATTCTTCCACGGCGGTCCCAGCTCCTGATCGTATTGAATGATGTATTGATCCACCCCGTAGAATCCGAGTGGATTTCCCATGCCTGCACCGCTGATCGCCGCCCTGAAGCGCGTCGTGCTGGCGATGGTGTAGTCGGTGAGGATGCCACCGTAGCTCCACCCGCCGACGCCGAGACGGTCGGGGTCGGCAACACCTTCCTTCACCGCCTCATCCACGCTCGCTAATAAATCGATGACTTCCTTGTCGCCCCAGTCAGAGAAGATGATCTGCTGGTAAGCCGCGCTGCGTCCCGCGCTGCCACGGTAGTTCACATTCAGCACCGCATAGCCGCGTCCGGCAAAGAGCTGGCGTTCGGGAACAAAGGCGTGCCCATCCTGCGCGTCGGGGCCTCCGTGGATTCGTAACAGCATCGGATACTTTTGCCCGGATTGATAGCCTACCGGCAGTGTCAGCAGTGCGTGCACATCTGCGCCATCTTTGGTTTTCGCCTGCAGGTCGCGGGTTTCGCCAAGCTTCAACTGCGTCACCAGCGCGTCGTTGTGCGACGTCAGTTTCCGCAGCTTGCTGTCCTCAAAGGCAAAGACCTCGCCCGGAGCTGCATCGGTAGTCCACACAACTGCGACATGTCCGCCAATCTGGTTCCGCGTCACGACAGTTCCAGGCGTGTCGATCAACCGTTTTACCGATCCATCGTCCAATGAGACTGAAGCCAAATATTCCGAGCGGTCATCCGTCACCAATACAGTTACAGATTGGCCGTCTTCGGAAAATACCGGAGAAGAAACAGCGCGATCCAGCTTCTCCGTCAGCACGCGCGGCTCACCGCCGGCGGTGGGAACCACGGCGAGTTTGCTCTGATTGTACTCAAGATATTTCGGTTCACTGCCGTGCAGATATGCAATCAGCTTGTTATCCGGGCTCCACGCCAGCCGCCCTCCGTCCTGCCCTTCGAATGTCGTTAACTTCTTCGGCGTGGCATTTGTCTTTGCCTCGACGACAAATACATCCGAATTCGTCGTCCGGTCTGGATCGGGATCATGATTGCTGACATACGCAATCTGGGTTCCATCCGGAGACCACACTGCGTTCTGCTCGTTGTATTTCGTGTCCGTCGTCAGCTTTTCCAGCTTGTGTGTATCGACATCGAACAGGTAGAGCAATGTCGGCGTTGTCTCCGACGAGATGTACCCTTCCACATCCTGCTTGTAATGGTAGCGGTCGATGACGATCGGCTTGGGCTTCTCCTTATCCTTCTCTTTATCTTTCGCGTCAGATGCCGCCGCCTCCTTGTCTTCGGCAATCCCGAGCAGTAGCTTCTTCGAGTCGGGCGACCACGCGTAGGACGACAGGTGGTTTTTCACATCGGTAAGCTGATGCGCTTCACCGCCGCGCCGGTCCAATATCCACACCTGCGACCCCTTTGTTTTGCCCGCACGGTCGGAGGTAAACGACAGGTATTTTCCGTCCGGACTCCAGCGCGGCGTGCTGGCCGAATTTTCATGCGCGTACGTCAGCCGAATGTCTTCAGACCCGTCCCACTTCACCATCCAGATGTCGGTGAGCCGCTTGTCCGCCGTCGTATCGATGGTGCTGACGGTGTAGGCGACCCAATTTCCATCTGGCGCGACCTGCGGATCGCCTACATCCTGCAGACGGAAGAGGTCATCAAGCGTCATGGCATGCGGCCCGGAAGGAGTCGGCGGTGCGCTGGGAACAGTGGTTTGCGCCTGTGCGCAAACAGGGAGCAGGCATGCGGCGAGTACCGCGGCAGGAAAACAGGATGAAAGTGGCATGGAGGCAGGGTAATGGCTCCGCAGCTTTCAGACAAGGCGCAAAAAAAACGAACAGCTACTACATTGGCTGCACCGGGCCGAACACAAATCCGCACCAGGCATTGAAGCATGCAACCGACTCAGCTACTGTATTCACGAATCAAAATGGAGCCCTGAAGCGACTCCAGAGGAGAATGCCACCATGAACAAAGCTCTCTTTTCGCGGCGCAAGTTCCTGCAGACGTCTGCTGGCGCCGCAGGCGCGTCCCTGATCGCCGGGTCTGTCTTTCTCGATCCCGAGCCAATGCAGGCCGCGTCTCAGACTGTCGCGCCGAGCGACCAGGTTCGCTTCGGAATCGTCGGCGTCGGCATGGAGGGCTCAGGGCTGCTCTCGACCGCGATCCAGTTGCGCGGAGTGGAGTGCGTCGCCGCCGCCGATCTGTACGATGGCCGCCACGAACTGGCCAAAGAGATCGTCGGCAAACCCATCCGGACGACGCGCCGCTATCAGGAACTGCTCGATGCGAAAGACATCGATGCCATCATCGTGGCTGTTCCCGATCACTGGCACAAGCAGGTCGTGGTCGATGCCCTGGCCGCCGGCAAGGATGTGTACTGCGAAAAGCCCATGTCACACAACCCGGCCGACGGTCTGGCCATGGTCGCAGCGGCGAAGAAGACGGATCGCATCGTGCAGATAGGCGCGCAGCGCACCAGCTCTGTGTTGTGCGCCAAGGCAAAGGAGCTTTTCGATCAGGGCGCCATCGGTGATCTGAGTCTGATCGAAGCCACCTATGGCCGCAATGACCCCAACGGTGCATGGGAATACCCGCCTCCTCCCGACCTGTCTCCGCAAAACCTCGACTGGGACACATGGCAGGGTACGGTTCCGAAGAAGCCGTTCGACCCTTACACGTTTGCGCGCTGGCGCTGCTGGAAGGAGTATGGAACCGGGGTTGCCGGGGATTTACTCGTCCATCTGATCAGCGGCATGCAATTTGTTCTTGGAATCAATGAGCCGCCAAAGCGCGTGTCGGCGTTCGGAGGTATTTATCGCTGGAAGGACGGACGCAACATGCCGGACGTGCATCCAGTGCTCTTCGAGTACGACAACGTACCGGTCTACATGCGTTTGACCCTGGGAACGGAGTCGACGGAGGTGACGCGCTTCATGGGCTCCAAGGGGATCATCGAGCTTCGCGAATTCAGCGTAAGCTATACCCCGCAGGCTGGAGTGGACACCTCGCCAAGCTATTACACGGCGTCTTACCCGGCCAGCTTGCGCAATGCGTACGTCAAAGAGTGGCACGAAAAACATGACCCCGTACCCGGACAAGAGCCCGCACCAGAAACAATCTCCTTCACCGGAAATGATTACGACGATCTCAAGCCGCATCTCTGGAAATTTTTCGAAGCGGTCCGGTCGCGCAAACCCGTCGTGCAGGATGCGGTCTTCGGCCACAATGCGGCGTTGGGTTGCCATCTCGCCAATGAGTCTTACTTTCGCAAGACGCCAGTCTATTGGGACGCGGCGTCTCAGTCGATCAAGTCGCTCGGATGATTTCCAATCCAGCTAGAGAGGAACGGTTTCGTGAAACTACGTAGGCTGATTTTTGCGACAGGGATCGCGATGCTTATGCACGCTCCCGTTTATTCCCAAACTGCGAACGCGTCTGGCGCTGCCAAACCGTTCCTTGGACGCTGGGATTTGATCTTGAAAGCTCCGGACAAGGAATATCCCTCCTGGCTGGACATAGAACAAGTGGATGGAGAGCTGAAAGCACAGATGGTCGGGCGCTGGGGCAACGCTCGTCCGCTTCCCAAGGTAGAAGTCGCAAATGGCGTTCTCACGTTTGTCTCTCCCAAAGAGGAAGAAGGCAGCGACCATGACATGATCTTTCAAGGAAAGCTCGTGGGCACAACTCTCTCTGGAACGACGACCGGCCCCGATGGAAAGCCGTGGCAGTGGATTGGCCACAGAGCACCCGCACTTGAGAGAACAGCTGCGCCTCAATGGGGCAAGCCGGTTCAGTTGTTCAACGGAAAAGATCTGACCGGCTGGAAGATGGACAAGCCCGGTCCGCCCGTTTGGGCGGTCAAAGACGGCAGTCTGGTCAGTCCCGGCAATGGGCCGGAATTGATCAGCGATGCCAAATTTCAAGACTTCAAGCTGCATATTGAATTCAACTGCGGCAAAGATGCAAACAGCGGAATCTACCTGCGCGGACGCTACGAAGTGCAGGTGGAAACGGAATCGCAAGCGGAGCCGTCCAGCCATCACACCGGCGGAGTCTATGGCTTTCTTGCTCCGTCTCCTGAATTGCCGCGCAAGCCCGACACGTGGCAGACCTTCGACATCACGCTGATCGGGCGAAGGGTCACCATCGTGCAAAACGGTCAGACTATCATCGACAATAAGGAGATTCCGGGCATTACAGGCGGCGCCGTCAACAGCGACGAAGCATCGCCGGGACCCATTTATTTGCAGGGCAGCGAAAAGGGACATGTGGCCTTTCGCAACATCGTAATCACACCCGCCGAGTAGAAAGCTGCCAGGCTGGCGACCTCTTTACAACATTGCCAGCCACTTGAAAGGGATTTGAGGATGGTCAATCCGAAGACCGTGCTGCAGCATCTAGATGAACTCCGCGCTCTGACCTCCGACGAATCAGGGGCGCAACGGGTGGCGTGGTCGCCGACCTGGCTCAAAGCACGCGCCTGGTTCGATGAAAAATTGAAGGGTCTGCCCGTCGAGCATCACTGCGACGCTGCGGGAAACCACTGGATAACACTCGCAGGCAGGTCGGAAAAGTCTCTGGTGATTGGCAGCCATCTTGATTCCGTGCCGAATGGCGGTTGGCTCGATGGCAGCCTCGGCGTGCTGGCCGGGCTGGAAGTCCTCACAGAATTGGCGAAAAAATATAACGGCGAGCCGCCTTGCACCGTGCGTCTGGTGGACTGGGCCGACGAAGAGGGCGCGCGTTTTGGGCGCAGTCTCTTCGGCTCCTCCGCATTTGCGGGCAGTCACACGATCGAGGCAGACCGGGTACGCACCGACCGCGAAGGAATAACACTCGAAACCGCTCTGCGAGATTGTGGGATCGATGTGAATCGCATCGGCGAGGCCGGCAACGAACGGAAGAACATCGCGGCGTATCTTGAACTGCACATTGAGCAGGGACCGGTTCTGGAAAAGCTCGGCAAACCGCTCGGCGTTGTGCAAGGCACCAAGGGTGTCGAACGCTGGGCCATCACTTTCCATGGCCAGGAAGCGCATTCCGGTTCAACGCCGATGGAAGTGCGGCGCGATGCGCTGGCGGCAGCTGCCAAGCTTGCCCTCGAGATAAGACCGATCGCGCGGAAGCATCCGCAATCGGTGGCGACCATGGGCAGCGTCAAGACATTCCCCGGCATTGTGACCGCGGTAGTAGGCCGGTGCGAAGCGACTCTCGATATGCGCGATCTCGATGCACAGGTCCTGGCCGGGATGCTGCGCGAAGCGAAAGAGGCGAGTGAGCGCTTCGCGCAGGAAGAGCGTTGCTCGGTCGAGTGGGCAAAGATATGGTCGATTGAGCCGATTCCTTTCCATCCTGCACTCATCAACCTTTGCGAAGAGGCCATCATGGAGACAGCGGGAGTCTCGGAGCAGCTTCCATCCGGACCGCTGCACGACGCTGCTGAAGTGGCGCGTCTGGGCATCCCAACCGTGATGATGTTCGTGCAGTCTCTCAATGGCCTTAGCCACAATCGTGCCGAAGATACGAGACGCGAACACATCGAGCAGGCAGTCATTGCGCTGAACCGCCTCGCCGAGAAGACCCTCACCTGGATCCAGCAGCAATAAGCGCCTGAAATCACCGTAAGCACCTGCAAGGACTATCGGCATTCCCGCTTTGCACAGAAATGTTGCATAATCAGGACTTCCGGAGAGTACGCGCCGTTGCAAGTATTTCGGACCGCTTCGGAAGCCAGGCCAATGCCGCCAGCGCAGGAGATGTTGAGACGTAGATGAGCGAGTCTACAAACTTTTTCGAGCAGGCCCCGGATTCGCCCGAGATTGCTGCGCGCTTTCCCGACCTGCATCCGCCCTTCAATAAAACGGCTGCCCTGACAGAAGCAAACCGCTGCCTGTACTGCTTCGATGCACCCTGTACCATTGCTTGCCCGACACACATCGACGTACCCCGGTTCATCAAGAAGATCGCCAGCGGCAATCTTCAAGGATCGGCGAAGACGATTCTCGACGCGAACATTCTTGGAGCCAGTTGCTCACGCGCCTGCCCGGTCGACGTTCTCTGCGAAGGTGCCTGCGTGATGCACCGCTATAACACGCAGCCCATTGCGATCGCCCGGCTGCAGCGTTTCGCCATGGACGCCTTGCACGAAAGCGGTGCGCCGCTGCCCTTCCTGCCCGGTGAAGATACCGGCAAATCCGTCGCCCTGATCGGCGCTGGTCCCGCATCGCTCGCCTGTGCAGCCGAGCTTCGGCGGCGTGGTATCCGCGCAGAAATTTTCGATGCACGACCGCTGCCCGGCGGCCTGAATACTTACGGTATAGCAGAATACAAATTGCCTCTGGCGGAAAGCCTGCGCGAGATCGATATGCTGGCGCAGCTCGGCGTCAAGTTCAACTTCAATGTTTCCGTCGATGCGACAAAACTGGCCGCCCTTGAAACCACGCACGACGCGGTCTTTCTCGGCGTTGGCCTGGGAGCCATTTACCAGCTCGGCATTACGGGTGAGGCGCTGGAAGGCGTGACAAACGCGCTCGACTACATCGCCGCCTACAAAAGCGGGGAAATCACCTCTGCTCCCGGACGCGTCGCCATTATCGGCGCAGGAAATACCGCCATCGATGCGGCCAATGCCTCGGCGCGTTTAGGTGCCAGTGAGGTATACATGATCTACCGGCGCGGCCCCGAGCAGATGTCGGCCTTCGCCTTTGAATATGAACATGCCAAACAGGAAGGCGTGAAGTTCCTGTGGCATGTCCGGCCCATCGGCATCCAAGGCACAGAAAAGGTGAAAGCGCTTGACCTCGCAAGGCTGGAAGTCACGCCGGACGGATCGCTTGTGCCGATCACGGGAGAGCTTTTCCAGTTGCAGGTCGATCTCGTCATCCTCGCCATTGGGCAGGCAACGCACACAGAATTCCTGGATAGCGGCAAAGTAAAGCTTGAGCGTGGACGCATCGTCATTGACCGCATGACGGGACAAACTTCAAACCCGAAATATTTTGCCGGTGGTGACTGCACGAACGGAGGGCGCGAAGTCGTCGATGCCGTCGCCGATGGTAAACGGGCCGGCATCGGTATCGCCGCGTGGCTGGAGGGACAGAATGCCAACGCTTGAAACTACCTTCGCGAGCATTCGATGTATCAATCCGTTCTGGCTCGCTTCGGCTCCGCCCACCAACTGCGGCGAGCAGGTCATGCGGGCCTTCGACGCAGGCTGGGGGGGCGCAGTCTGGAAGACGATCGGCGAACCGATCACGAATGTCAGTTCGCGCTACTCCTCCGTTGACTGGAATGGCCAGCGAATGATGGGACTCAACAACATTGAACTCATCAGCGACCGCTCCATCGAAGTAAACCTGCGCGAAATTACTGAAGTCAAGCGACGCTACCCGAAACACGCCGTCATCGCGTCTCTCATGGTCGAATCGAAGCGCCACGCGTGGCACGAGATCGTGCAGCGCGCAGAAGACGCAGGCGCCGATGGTCTTGAACTGAACTTTGGCTGCCCCCATGGCATGAGCGAACGCGGCATGGGCTCCGCCGTCGGCCAGGTGCCTGAATACTGCGCGCAGATCACCGAATGGGTAAAGGAAAAGGCGCGCACGCCGGTCATCATCAAGCTGACGCCGAACATCAGTGACATCCGCATGCCCGCGCGCGCGGCAAAGCGGGGAGGCGCAGACGCGCTTTCGGCGATCAACACGATCAACTCCATCACCGGCATCGATCTCGACACGCTTGAACCGCGTCCGAATGTCGACGGCAAAAGTTCGCACGGAGGCTACTGCGGCCCCGCTGTAAAACCAATAGCGTTGAACATGGTGCAGCAGGTCATGTCGGACGAACAGGCTGCCCTACCCATGTCCGGCATCGGCGGCATCGCCTCATGGCAGGACGCAGCGGAGTTTATCCTGCTCGGCGCTGGTACCGTACAGGTCTGCACTGCGGTCATGCACTACGGTTATCGCATTGTCGAAGACATGGCGGATGGCTTGCTCTCATGGATGTGCCAAAAAGGATACGAGACGCTGGACGACTTCCGCGGTCGCTCGCTGCCGAATGTCACGGAATGGAAGCACCTCAATCTCAACTACAAGATTATCGCCCGCATCCACGAAGATAAGTGCATCGGCTGCGAGCTTTGCTATACGGCATGCTGGGACGGCGCACATCAATGCATTCATCTGGATCGTGCTCTGCCTGCTCCGAACACACTGCGCACGCCCGCCATGGTGGAAGCGGAGAGCCGCAGCCGCATCACGACAACACCTATTCCTAAACTCGGTCTCGACGGCGATGGCGAAAGCGGTCCTTACCGCACGCCGCTCGCGCGTATTCCGCGTGTTGACGAGCACGAGTGCGTCGGCTGCAACCTGTGTTCCCTTGTATGTCCTGTGCCGGATTGCATCACCATGGAACGCGTTGATAACGGACTGCCATCCGAGACATGGGAAGAGCGCGTGAATGCCGGCGCGGTAGCAGAAAGCCCCGCCACCAGCAATTTAAATCGTTGACCCTTACTTGCGATAAAGACGCATCATGGAGGCATGGAGCCGGACAATGGGGACCCTGATCAAAAACGGCACGGTGGTCAACGCCGATCAATCGAAAAAAGCCGACGTACTGATGGAAGGGGAGACGATCACGAAAGTCGGAACTGGCCTGGATGCGGCAGGCCACACCGTTGTCGATGCGACCGGCCTGCTCGTAATGCCGGGCGGTATTGATGTTCATACACATCTTGACATGCCTTTCGGCGGCACTGTCTCCGCCGACGATTACACCACCGGCACGCAAGCCGCCGCCGTTGGCGGAACAACGACGCTGATCGATTTCGCATTGCAGTCGCAAGGTCACACCATGCGCGAAGCGTTCGATACATGGAGAAAGAAATCCGACGGCAAGGCATGCGTTGATTTTTCGCTGCACATGGCCATCACCGACCTCGGTCCCGGCGACGGCTCGCAGGGATTACGCGAGATGGAAGAGATGGTCGCCGAGGGCATCTCCAGCTTCAAGCTCTTCATTGCCTATACCGGCGTGCTGATGATCGACGATGGCCTGATGTT
>JAATFH010000354.1 GCA_015655315.1 Terriglobales bacterium | reverse complement strand
TGCTCTGTAGACGGCACCCATATTTCATTGAAGATTTTTTGAGGAGCGCAGTTCCATGCCGAAGCGCACATTTCAACCGAATCGCCGCCGCCGCTCGAAGACCCACGGGTTTCGCAGCCGCATGAAGACCAAGAGCGGAGCCGCCGTTCTGTCGCGCCGCCGCGCCAAGGGCCGCAAGCGCGTCTCCGTAAGCGCAGGATACCGCGACTAGCGTCTATAGCTTCTTTGCCTTCGCGTATTCGACAGGCCCGAATCAAACGACAAAGCTATGCAGGAATCAGCTTCTGACCGGACGCCACCCTCGTCGGGTGGCGCTCGTCTGAGCAAACACGCCGATTACCAGCGCGTGTATCAGCGCAGCCGCAAGTATTTCTCTGCGTCGATGACCTACTTCTACAGACTGCGTACCGAGAGTTTGCCGGTGGTCTGTGGTCCGCGCATCGGCCTCACCGCGGGCCGTGTACTCGGCAAGGCCGTCGAGCGCAACCGAATCAAGCGCCGCATGCGTGAGGCTGTCCGCAAGAATCTAGGCTGTCTGCACTCCGATGTGGACGTGGTTCTTCATCCCCGTAAAAGCATCCTGGAAATGGACTTTTCCCGCCTCGCTGGAGAGGTAGGCCGGGTCTTTGCCACCGTGGAATCGTCTCTGAAGAAGGGAACGCCGGAGGCGGGTGCATGAACCGGAAGACCCGGACTCGCGTATCTCTGATTGGCGCAATGCATGCCTTTTACAAGTTCGTGCTGTCGCCTGCGCTGCATGCGGGCGCAGGCATGACGGGCGGAGCCTGCCGCTTTCAGCCGACATGTTCCGAATATGCGGCGATTGCAGTGCATGAACACGGATGGCTTCGCGGTGGATGGATGGCGCTCAAGCGCTTCTTGCGTTGCCATCCAGGCAGCAAGGGCGGTTTTGATCCGGTCCCGTCAAAAACGTCTTTCAAGCAGACTTCTCAGGTGCCAGTTACCATGAAAGAAGCGCATGTTTCACACGAATCGAGATCATAGGAAGCACTCTTGGCAGAATTAAAGAATCCCAATCAGCAAGGCGGGCAGGACTCGAAGACTATTCTCGCGTTCACCGCCATCTTTCTTGTGATGTTTCTCGGTTTACAGTTTCTGAAGCCAAAGAAACCCGCAACACCGGCACCAGAGACGCAGCAAGCGGCTGCGGCCAGCCAGCCAGCACCGTCACAGGTGCTCCCGGCAGCTGCGCCTGCATCTGACACCGGAGCTAACACGACGCAGGCGGTCAGTGAGTCAACCACGGTTGTTGAGAATGAACTGTACCGCGTGACCTTTTCCAATCGCGGCGCTCAGGTCACCTCCTGGATTCTGAAGAAGTACAGAGATGAGGAAGGCAAACCGCTGGACCTGGTAAATCATGAGGCCGCGGCAAAATTCGGCTACCCTCTGTCGCTCTTTACCTACGATCAGAGTTTGACGAACCGTCTGCAGCAGGCGATGTTCGTGCCTTCCGCAACGGGAAATATCACAGCACCGGGCACGCTGAGCTTTGAATATTCGGGCGGCGGTCTGACCGTCCGCAAGGCTTTCAAGTTTGATTCCAGCTACGTGATTCACGCTGAGGTTTCAGCGTCACAGAACGGTTCGCCACTGGCGACGCTGCTCTCCTGGCCGTCCGGCTTTGGCGATCAGGACACACTGCCGCATTACGCCGCCGCCACGCTCGATACGGCCCTGGATGGCAAGGCAGATCAGGTCGCATTTAAGAAAGTGGTGGGAGGAGAGACGCTGCACGGTTCCTTCGATTGGGCCGGCGTCAGCGATCTGTATTTCGCGACAATTTTCCTGCCCGACTCGCCAAAGAATCTGGATCTGGTGAGCCTGCACAACTCTATCGCCGTCCCGCAGAACCGCAAGAAGCCCGACCCGGGCCACGTCGATCAGGCTCCCGTTCTGGGTGCGGCGATGGGCGCGGCGCAACCCTACAGTGTGCGGATTTACGCCGGCCCCAAGTCGCTTGATGTGCTCGGAGCCATTCCAACGAATGGTGGAGTCAGCCTCGAAAAGGTCGTGAACTTCGGCTGGTGGGGAATTATCTCCAAGCCGCTCTTCGTCACCCTGCGCTTCCTGCATGACAAAGTAACGGGCGAGTGGGGCTGGGCAATCCTGATCCTCACACTCATCTTGAACGTGGCCATGCTGCCGACACGCTTCCAGATGATGAAGTCGTCGCTGAAAATGCAGCGCATCCAGCCGCAAATGGACGCGGTCAAAGCCAAGTACGCAAAGTTCAAGACCACCGATCCGCGCCGCCAGGAGATGAACAAGGAAATCTTCGACCTGCAGAAGCGCGAAGGCGTAAATATGTTCGGCGGCTGCATTCCGATGCTTATTCAGTGGCCGCTGCTCTTCGGCTTCTATCGCATGCTCTCGAACGTCATTGAGCTGCGGCAGGCGCACTGGCTGTGGCTGCCTGATCTCTCGGCTCCGGACCCGCTGCATATTCTGCCGATCTTCTTTATCGTGTCCATGTTCCTGGTGCAATGGCTCACGCCTTCGCCCGGCGTCGATCCGGCGCAGCAGCGCATGATGGCCTTCACCATGCCTGCGGTCTTTGGCTTCATGACCTGGAATATCGGCTCCGGCTTGGCGCTCTATTGGGCTGGCAGCAACATCCTGGGCATTGTGCAGCAGGTGCTGATGAACCGCACCAAGATGGGCAGAGAGGTCCGCGAGATTGCCGCGAAACGAGCAGCAAAGCGCGCGGGCAAGCCAGTCATTGCCGCCCGAAGATAGAGCTTGCTTACGATTGTTACTAAGGTGCCCTGTATCATTGGGCACCTTTTTCTTTGTATGCGGTACGACGTTGCCGAACGGTGGTTGCCACTATGCTGGGGGCCAATGAGATACTAAGTCGATGCCAATTGATGACTACTCTGCCGCAGCTCAAAAAATTGCAGCATTCCTGAAAACCCTGACAACGCTTGGGGAACTCCGGCTGAAATACCGGATCACCGCTGGCGCTGGCGCCGCCGATCCGGATGGCTTGGAAGCACGTGAGATCTATGTCGAACTGGCCGGCCCGGACGCCGGGCTGCTGACGCAAAGAGGCGGAGAATTGTTGCGCTCGCTGGAGCACGTTGCGGCGAAGATCATTCGCCTCGATCCTGAGGAGCACGATAAAGTCTCGTTCGATGCTCATAATTTCAAGGCCCTGCGCGCCCGCGAGTTGAAGCTCGCCGCGGAGACCGCGGCAGAAAAAGTGCGCCGCACCGGTCAGCCGTACAGTTTCGCCCCAATGAGTTCGCGAGAGCGGCGTATGCTGCACCTTGCCTTTCGCACCTACGATGATCTGGAGACGTCTTCGAGCGGTGAAGGATTGCGCCGGTTCGTCGTGGCTTATCCCAAGGGCTATGAGGCGAAGGCGCATCCGCGCGGGTAGTCGTGCCATCCGATTCCAATCTCGCTGCCGCGAACACCGCCTCCGTCAATGAAACGATCGTTGCTATTTCCACGCCGCCCGGCCGTGGAGGCATTGGCATTGTGCGCTTATCCGGGCCGCGTTCTCTCGAAATAGCCCTGCCCTTGTTGAAGCTGCGCGGTGAACTGGAACACGCACGCGCCCGATTCGCCGAGATTGTCGATTCAGAGACGCAGACAAAGCTGGACGAGGCAGTCGTCAGCTATTTCGCCGGTCCGAATTCCTATACGGGCGAAGACATCGTAGAGATTGCGGCACACGGCTCCCCTGTCATTCTTGACCTGCTTGTACGGCAGTCGTTGGCTGCAGGGGCGAGGCTGGCGCAGCCTGGAGAGTTCACGGAACGCGCCTTTCTCTCCGGACGCATCGACCTGATACAAGCCGAGGCCGTTCGCGATTTGATCGAATCGCAGACCCTCTATCAGGCGCGCGTTGCGGCGCAGCAATTGGGTGGAGCGCTCTCCCGCCGTATCAGACCCATAAAACAAAACCTCGTCGAGCTGATCGCCCTTCTCGAAGCCGGCATCGACTTTGCCGAAGACGATGTGGATGTCACGCCGGATGCGCAGATACAGGCTCGTATCGACGCGATCTTGGCAGCACTTGCCGAGCTGGCCCGAACGTTCGAACAGGGACGGATCGTGCATTCCGGCCTGGCGCTGGCCATCGTCGGACGCCCGAACGTGGGCAAGTCATCCTTATTCAACCGCCTTGCTGAGCGTGAGCGCGCCATTGTGACAGCGATGCCGGGCACGACGCGTGATTTAGTCACCGAGAGAGTTGCAATTGGTGGAATACCGATTGAGCTGGTGGATACGGCGGGACTTCGAGAAGCGGCCGACGAAGCCGAGTCCATTGGAATACAAAAATCACGAGAAGCTCTGGCCGCCGCCGATCTGGTCCTGGTCGTGCTGGACGGCTCTGTCGCCCTCCGCAGCGACGAGGCAGACTTGATCGAGTCCTTGACTGGGCGAAAAGCGCTCGTGGTGTGCAATAAAGCAGATCTCAGCTATGAGCCGTCAAGCGATCCTGCGTCGATAGATGGGAACGGAACGCACAGGATTCGAACCTCGGCACTGACCGGCGACGGTATCGAGGACCTGCGCTCCGCGATTCTTGGACTGGTGCAGGGTTCCGGTTCGGGAGCTGAAGACAACATGCTGACAAACATACGGCACCACCAGGCGGTGACGACCACGCTAGAAAGTCTCGCAGCCGCAAAGAGCGCCGTCGCTCATAAGACACCGCACGAAATGCTGCTGCTCGACCTCTACACAGCGCTGCGCCAGATGGACGCACTCACCGGCGAAACCACCCCCGATGACGTCCTGAACCTGATCTTCTCCACCTTCTGCATCGGAAAATAATTGCGCTTCCACGCAAGTCATGCAATCCGGTAAGCTCCGATAACACTCGTATGTTCAGTGGTTTTCGTGTCGGACGCTGTCCGGCTCCTTTCCCATTCAGTCAACCAAAAACATGTCCACCCGGCTTATTCAAAAGTGCCGACATTCGACGCTACTCGACGAAATAGGGTATCCGTCCGATGTAGTCGAAATGCGCAGATTATGACTGAGAGTAACCCTCGACCACTCCCCCGACCTTTATCGAAGGCAAACCTGAATTTGCTGAGATATACGGTACTCCGTTTGCCATCACAGCATCGGGAAACTCCCAGCCTGTTGCCAGCACACCTGTCCCGGAAACGGATCCGACACTCGTGAATCCGCCCTCTGACACGGTAGTCTTGATTTTATTGCTGTCCAGGGAGTTGAGGACTAGTTGCCCGATTGATCCCCGCTCGATATTAAGCAGCTCTGGCACCGGCGAGTATGATCCGGCATCCTTCAAGACAAGCCCGTTGAACACTAGATTGTCAATTCTCGAGTCGTTTTCGAGGATCACGGCAGCGACGTTTATATTCGAATTCCGGTAGATTCTACAATTATCGAAGGAGAGGGTTGATCCGGCATAAGGTACAACCGGAGTTGGTGGAGGCGGGCGGAAAAAGGCGGAGGTGTGGTTTGATTCAGATTCTTCCCAGAATATGTCTGGCGATTGCCACGGGACAAAGGTGACGTTTTTAAACGCGATGGTTCCGAAGTTTTCCCCTGCTCCGAGTACAGTAGGGGTTATCAGGTTGCAATCTGAGACGGTCAAAGAGGAGATTGAGTTCGAGCCGCTGACATTGTAATAACCGATCAGGAAAGCACCCTCCAAAAACGTGCCGCTGCAATTACTTACACTCACCGTGTCAATCTTGAATTTGTTAGCCCCCCCAAGCGTTGTATAAAGCCGCATCAGAGACCAACTTTTAAACGTGCAGTCGGTAACCGCGACTCGTGAGATGTTGCCCGAATAGCCTTCCGGACAGTTCAGCGCGATCGAGTCATCGCCTGTCGTGAAGTCACAGTTTGAAATAGTAATGTCGTTCGATGGCCCGTCGAAATGTAGGCCATCCGTATTAATACCGAAACTCCTCATCACACATCCAGACACGGCGACATTGCCGACATTTGAAAGCCTGATGTGATACGTGGGGGTATTCACCACAACCACCTTTTCAATAGTAACGTTGTCTAAGTTCATGAGGTTGATGCCGCAGTACCAAACCTTACCACCTTGCCTCACTCCGCTCGTCGAATCTCCGTCAGAACCATTTCCCTGGTTGCCGTTCAGCGTGAAGTTGCTGAGCGAAACATTCATCCCTCGAGGGGGAGCTGGTGGTCCTGGATCGAACGGCACGGCCGCATTGGGAGGTCCATTGTGTATGCCGTCGTTATTAGTGCCCGTCTTTACGAAGAATCCCGTGCCGCAGCCCAATCCCGCAATGTTCCAATACCCGCCAGCCGGAAGGAATAGGCCTGAGATCAGCGCGCTTCCATCAATGATCAGCGTAATAGGATTGTCCGCTGTTGCTCGGGCCATCGCTGAATTTATACGCGGCCCGTCGTCAGTGGCAGCGCCGCCCGTGTGCTTGTTGCGTCCGTTTTCCAAGTTGCAATCGAGAGCGCAGCCGATCTCTGAGGCGCGGATGTAAGTCATTCCTGGCATAGGCACAGGGGCCTGAGCCGGTCCTAGGCAGGGTATATTCAACTCGGTACCGCAGCCAATGAGGGAGCAACCAAAAGCCGAACCAGCCATCAACAGGGCCGTTTTCTGAATGAAACGACGTCTGTCGATCAAATTTGTGCTTGCATTGTGATCCATTGCCACAGAATATCCAGTCGCTCTCATTCACCCGAAATGTAGAATATAAAAAACTAGAGTTGATGTAACGTCTTCTGGTTGACTTTCGACCGCTGAGGATCGTAAAACCAGCCCCACTTATTGAAATACTTAACTAAATTCTCTATGTGAACGAAAAGCGCGCGCGTATTCGTATAAGACTCTTTCGCGTGGTCGTGAACAACGGTTGCTCCCGGAAAGAAAACCGTTCGAAACTCTGCGTTCATGCGTCTAGTTATATCTATATCTTCGGGGTACATGAAAAAACGTTCGTCAAACAGCCCAATCTTTCGGAGAGCTGATGTGCGGAAAAGCATGAAGCATCCGGAAAGATACGGAACATCCATCACTTGCTTGTAGCCCGTAAACCGAAGTTCAAATCGTTCGATCTTCCTGCTTGCAAATGTCTTCAACGGGCCGATCGCAAATCTTCTCAAGAAAAGATCGGCAGGGGTTGGAATTAGTTTGCACAGGTACTGAATGCTGCGATCTGGATAAATTACTTTAGGCATCAGGTGTCCGACGGTTACATTAAGTCTCATGAATTGGATCATTTTTTCAAGCTCTTCAGGCCCGAAGGAGATGTCTGGATTAAGTACGAAGTGGAATTCAGCCGTGTCAAGGATTTTTCGGAGCGCAATGTTATGCCCTGCCCCATATCCCCTATTCGATTCCGCCTTGATGTATGTTATCCAGGGGGATTGGAAAACCGCACTGTCCAAAGGAATGGGCGAGTTGTCTATAAGATAGACATGCAGGTTTACAGAGGATTTCTGGATACAGTCCAATAAGTGGTTTAACTGAACTTCTGGAGTGTTATATAGAACAACCGAGGCCGTGATTATACTCACTTTTACCTCAAGCATAGAGTGTAATAGCTGTGTTCAGCAACACGTCGAAGATGCATGATGAGCAAAGCTGCCTATGAAACCCCAGGTGATTTTGACGTATTGGATGGTTGCTACACCGAATGAACCATAGCCAATACTGTCTATTGCGCGAGAAACTCAGTTTCGATTGTCCGCGTCAGCGCTTCCCGGAGAGAATATTTTGCCTTGAAGCCACATTCCGAGATACGATCCGCTTTGAATTGAGTGCTTTCACAAAACTTGCGTACGCGAATGGCACTGATCGGAAGTGGCCGTCCTACTATGCGAGCAACACCATCAAGCAGATGGCCGCCAGCCAGAGCCATGTATTTCGGAATCCTCAGGAACTCTTGGTTGGATTTACCCATACAGCGCCTTACGTGATCCACCAGGGTATTCATATCCAGGTCTGGACCGTCGACGTAATTGAATATGTGAATTCCTTGCTGAAGTGAGAGTGTGTGAATAATAAAGTCGACCACATTACCCACATATGCCATGGATTTCGCGTTTTTCCCAGCACCCACCATCATGAATTTCCCGGTAGCAATTTGACGCAACAGATTGTAGACGTTGCCTCTATTCTGTTCCCCGAATACGACAGTAGGTCGGATGATGACCAATGTGCGTGATGGATCTTCGCGTGCCCAAGTTTGGTATATAGCTTCAGCCTGCAGCTTAGTCTCGCCATAAGGATTAAATGGCTGAAATGGGCCGTCTTCACTTACGGGACGGGGATGAAAACCATAGACTGCTACACTGCTCGTGAAGATGATGTTGCTGATACCTGCATCACGTGCTGCTTGGCAGACCTCTGATGCCCCTTTTACATTGGTTTCATAATAGCGAGAAATGGGCCGCACATCATCGCGGTGTTCCGCTGCAAGGTTGACGATTGCACTGGCTCCGCGGAACGGGGCTCGAAGTGTTTCTATATTGCGAACATCGCAAGAGTCCCACAGGTCTGGGAACATTTCACTACGCTTCTGGTCACCAATACGAAATGGCATTCCCTTTTCAACCAACCTCGCCGCTAAGCGAGATCCAATGAATCCGGATCCACCCAGAATCAGAGTGGGGTTGTCGATAAGCGTGTGAGAATGCCCAGGATATTCTTGCTGCATTCTTGCATTTTACCTAGATGGGCTTATGGTGAGCAAGATTGCCGAACCTAACGTTAGGGATCGAAATACAAAGGATATTTAAACTAATCGAGCACTTAAATTCTCAACCTCCGCGTTGATATCCATACAATCCCTTTAGAGATATGGTGAGATCTCGGCCCACAAGTGTGACGCAGTGCTGCGAACCGTGAATCGCTCGAGACGACATTTGCCTTTCTGTCTCAGCGCGTCAGCTATCGTTGAGTCATCCAACACGAGCGACATCTTCTCGGCGATGTCGGATATATCCGCTGGATTACAGTAGAGAGCAGCATCTCCGCAGGTTTCGGGCAAGGCAGAACTGCGTGCAACCAATACAGGACAGCCGCAAGCCATAGCTTCAACAGGCGGTAGACCAAATCCCTCGTAAAATGATGGATAAGCGAAGAGGGCCGCATTTTCGTAGAGGGAGCGCAGTTCCGAATCAGAGACATAGCCTAGCCTCACAGTGTTGTCGTTTATCGTGCTGCTACCGCTTCCAAATAGGCGGTTGTTCACGCTGCCTGCAATTGCGAGCTTTATATCTGAGCGGCCCAAAAGTGCCCAGGCTTTGGACAGATTTTCGAAGTTCTTTATGATGCTCAGTGAACTGACCCCAAGTATGTATTGTCCCTTCTTTAGTCCAAATCTCTCAAGGATGCCTGGGTCTGCCGGTACGTTCAAAATGTGATCGCAACCTGGAGGTATGACTCTGATCTTTTCTGCAGGGATGGAAAAGAAACGTTCAAGCTCACGTCGAGAGAATTCCGAGACCGTGAATATAGGGTTACAGGTCTTCCCGAGAATCCTATAGATAAGAGAGTAATACGCTCTAAATCCTAAAGAATATTGCTGAGGCGTGGCTGCTGCTCCTGCATCGTGAATGGTCACAGCGTGACGTTTTTTGACGAGAGGAGCGGCTGCGTAAGGGCTGAATAGAAGATGACCTCGCGTTCGCCAAGGTAGTTCGACCTGCTCCCAGACTCTCCCACTAGTTGAACTGTATACAATTTCGATATACCGATAGTCTGGAGACTGCGAAGCGTTTTTCGGAGCTATCACTTGAATTGAATATTGATCGCGGTTAATCCAACCTTCTTGGAGCCCCTTGTCCCACGCGCGCACAATTTCCGCCGCATACCGCTGGACGCCAGTGATCGTTTGAGAAAGATATTTACCGTTAATAAAAAGTATCTTCAAGATGCAAAACTCGGCACTACTTAAGACGATGCATATTTTAGCCTTGGTGCGACTGTGATTTTCGAATCCGCAAAGTATCCAGAAGGCGGGCAAACAAAACAGCCACCACAATAAATTCCAGCACATTACTAAGCAATTTTATTGGAATTACATAACCATCGCGCATGATGCGAAACAAAAAACCAGCCGTGAAATACACATATATGATCGTCCAAATCGAACTATGCCTGGACATTTTATAGAGCCAATCTGCCACAGCGCCCCAGAGTAAATAGTACAAAGGGAAAAATACCCCAAATGTAATAAGACCATAAGCATAACCGTTAAATGCTCCTAACGGCGACAAAGATAACAGGTCGACACTTGGATGGAAGAGAGTGTCCTTGTCAGGTATAAGTAAGCGCGGAGCATTTATAGTTATAAGGGCAGAAATAAAATCTAGAACATGGCCTGTAATACTAAAGATGCCCGACATCGTTAGAGTATTAATTAAAGAAATCTGTGAAAACACACTCTCGAAAATTATAGGGCTAAAGACAGCCACAATCGTCGACCCCTGTGAATCTGACGAACTGTGAGACCGATATAAGAACACTAAATAGCTAAGAACAAGTACAAGAAATGCCGCTGGAAGTCCAACTGTCACTATGTTGCGAAGCTTTATCAACCTACGCGTGTAAGCGTAGACGATGCCCACAAAGCACCCAATAATAAAAAAGAACCGGGTTCCGTGCAGAAGGTTAATGCCGTTTAGCAATGAAAGGAAAATAAACCAGCGAACGTTATGTCGATCTTCCGAAAAAAGCGCGACAATAGATAAAACGACTAATAGCTCCGAGCAAATGATTGAAAAAGACCATGCAGACCCACTCATAAACTCGTCGCCTATACCGTAGTTCGAGTACACGCCGGTTGGGATGATAAGTATCTTAGAAACACAAAAAATAGCGCAGAAGAGCAAAACTGAGAACTTATTAATAACATTAAAATGTACCCTGCGTGAGTCGACGAGAGCATAAGATTTTTTTCCTATACACAATCCTAATAATCGTCTCCAGTAGGTACCCATCAGAAATGCGCATATACCTAGGCTATAGATGACACAAACTTCACCTATTATTTTGGAAGGTATGCTAAGCACATCCCCAACGCCTACTTCTCTAGATCCCAAAAGAAAGCTAACAATCAATGGTACGAAATAGAGAACGTTGTAAATTAGGAACAAGACGACATGTGGAGGCACCGAGCGTTGTTCTAACCTATGATGGCCAGAGAGAGCCGCTTGGCCAGCCTTAGGCTTAGTCCACAAGTACATCACGCTGGTTCCTCAAGATAGAGATGTATGACAAGTATTTCATCAATATGGTGTAGCGATCTGCGCCCAGAGTGCGAAGTGCCAAGCGTAGTGTCGTATGAATAAAACGAATTCGTGAATCGACATTCGAGTAAGATTTAGACGTATATGTTTTCGCCGAATCGCTAACACTCAACAGATGCTTCGCCCTTGCCCAAGTGTAAAATTTGGATGAACTATGGAATGGGTTTTCTCCTGAAAACCGATCAAGATTTGCTGCAAATAGAGAACGTGTAAGTCGATTGATGAATTGACCATTGTCGAAGGTATCGAAAGCATATTTATTCACATAAGTCTTCAGGATACCGTGTTTGATCAGCTGTGTGCGATAGTTCTCAAATAGTGAACGCAAGTCTGGTCGGTTCAACAGAGTTAATTTCTCTGTATATTTGGAAATGCGCTCCTTCCCATCCACCGAAATACCGCTGAAGTGGAAGAATAAAAGCGGATCGGTTTCATTCACCATCCATCTGCTATCCTGTCGCGAAAGTTGCCTTTCATGCAAGTTCCAGTAGGCCACATTGCAGCCTTGATGTTTCAGGATTTCAACAGAATTGAAGAAGCATGGAACTAGATTGATCCATTTCTGATCGACAAACATCGACGCACGTTGCTCATCGTAGGCGAGTTCCAGACAGCGCGCTTCCCACCAGGACAGGAATAGATCGGTTTCTTGACATCTTTTAATTGCCAGAAATCCAAGGTTGAATATGCCGGCGGAGAGCAGTACCAACTCAGATTGGCCGTTGTCAGGAGCTGGTGATAGAGCATGTGGAGTAAGGACAATCGCATATTTTGCTAGCAATTCGAAAACTGGGCCAAGCTCCTGATAGATGAAGATATCTGGATCCAAGTAGACGACCTCGTCCAGACCTCGGGCAAGCAACATCTTGAGAAAGGTCGGCTTGACGTTAGTGTTCAACTCTAAGATGTCATATTTGAAGGCCACGGAAGGGAAATCCAGGATGCCAAGATCTTCGACGGCCACAACCTCAAACTGCTCTTGTGAGAGAACAAAACCTTCAGGCAGACGATCTACGAGTAGAACGTAGAATTTGCATTCCGGGTGAAGAGCAAGGAACGAGGCACAAAGTGTACGTGCGTAGGGGAGATAGTTTAAAGAGACAATTGTGCAGGCTGCTCGCGTCATTTTGAGTCGATCCATTCCTGCCGTTCGAAGTTGAACGTCCTGAATACTTTTGCTGGATTGCCCGAAGAAATACTGAACGAGGGAAGAGTGCCTCTCACCATTGAATTTGCGCCGACAACGCATCCCTCCCCAATTACTGAACCAGGAGCGACGACGACTGAATCCCCCAACCACACATTGCGCCCGATTATCACTCGGCGGTCGCAATCGAGAAGGCGAGAGACAGGCAGCTCATACGGTGAGCTATGACTATTCGCATATTGGCCGTGATTGTGGTCGATAATTGTTACTTTGCTGCCAAACAGACAGTAGTCGCCAATTTCCACATAGTTCGTCGCTGCGATGTGAACTCCACGGCTCACGTGCACACCTTCTCCGATGACGATACGAGGGGTGAAGACCTGCTCGTTATAGCGGGTAATTGCCTCAAGCCATAACTCCGAGCCAGCCTCAAAGCCCTTGCCAACTTTCATGCATGCTAGTCCCCTGAGGAGTGAGTTCGGTCCAACGCGAAATCCCTCTGTTCTCAACTTATGGCCGAGAAGTTGACCTCTTAGCGAAATCAACGCATGCGTATAAATCTCTTCAACGAGCAGGTACCAACCGTTCAGTTGCACGAATTCCCGAATTTTCTTCATTTAACGGAGAGCCGTATAAGGTCTTCAGAGCCTCAGTATGGGACTACCTAACATTTTATCTACCTTGTTCACAGCCCGCACCATCCAAAGCCAGATTTTCCCCATGGCTCTCGGCAATCGGATGATTGGGAAGTCGAAGAACCAATAACGTGGATTCCCCCCAAATGCAGGTCCCAAAACCAGATGAGGATCTTCTTCTGCGAACTCGCTGGATTTCGATTTCCTACTCAGTAGAAAGGGAGGCATGAACGTTTGCAGCGTACCATGAATAATCGGACGCTTCACTGTTTCCTCAGTTAACCAGTGCTCAGTAATCTGTTGAAGATTTGGACCGAATACCTTGAACAAAGCATATCCACCTGAATTTCCGGTGAGAGTGGAGACGAGCGGGTCATGAATCACGAGGCTAAGCCGATGGTGCTCTAAGGCGGTATAAATCCATCCTAGATGTATTAAGTGACTGCCTGCTAATTCTCTAAATGCGCGGTGCGGAAGCACCGTAATTCGATCTTTGTTCACGATGTTTCCGCTGATAAAAGTGAAGAACACGTGTACACAGCGGGCCACTTCTTCCGCACGTTCGAATACCGTACTTCCTTTATGCGGGACAAGGCTCTTAGGAGTATAGTCTCCACTAAATCCTTCCGCTCTCACATGCACCAAATC